>SKXI01000208.1 GCA_007128515.1 Halococcaceae archaeon
GCTCTCGGAGGAACTCGTCGACCAGGTCGGAGGCGGTGATCACCGTCAGCCCACCCGCGTAGGAGTTCGATTCGAGCCGGTCGAGCTGGGCGTCGAAGTCGGAGAGACTCATGCCGCCGTCTCCGACGATCTCGAACCGGGGAACGACGAGCTGTTCGTGACGATCCGCGCGGAGGATCGCCGCACGGCTACTCTCGAGGTGATTTCCGTTGAGCACCGGGATCGTGTGCGGCGCGGTGGGCACCATTCCGGCGGAGTTCGCGCCGTAGACGAAACCGGTCTCGTGGAGCTCGCGGACGGCCGCGAGCGTGTCGCCGTCGATCCGGTCGTGTGGCGCGAAGAAGTGTCGGGCGCCCGCTTCGAACCCGAGGTCAGTGAGCCGGTCTCTGTTCCGTTCGACGACCCGATGCTGCTCGCTCGCGCCCAGCGAGGGGAGCCGCCCACGCTCGGTCGGGAGCGACGCGACGTCCCAGCCGGCGTCGGCCAGCTCCGAGAGCTGCGACTCGGTCATCCGCCCCTCGCGGCCGATCTGCCCGGCCGAGACGGCGACGACCCCGCGCATCCCTCGCGCTTCGAGCCTCGGAAACGCCTCCTCGTACTGCGAGACGTGACCGCCGTAGAACGCGAGGATGGCGTGGCTCCGGCCGACGCCCTCGGTCGCCCTGAGGTCGTCGACCCACAGCCTGATGTCGCCCGCCTCCGGTGGGACGTACTCGATGTGGAGCTGCGTGACGTCGGAGAAGTCGGGCGAGCCGACCCCACGGGTGAGCCCGAAGTCCACCCGGAGCCAGTCGTCCATCGTCACGGGGAGCCGGCGTGAGCTCACGTGGCGCTGGTCGATCGTCGGCGCGTGGAGGTCGATCTGGATCCGACCGCCGAGCGGACCGTCGACCTTGACCGCCATCGAGAGGTGCTGTCCGGAGACGTCGAGCCCGTCCGGGAACTGCCTGACTACTCGGACCGATCCCGCGGACTCCCGTTCGATCCGCATCGCGTGGGTCCCGGAGACGCGCTCGTCGGTGACACGGATCGGCTCCGCGCCCTCACGTCCCCGCCAGCGTGGCTCGTCGAACGCGTCGACGGCGGTCCCGTAGTCGATCGCCGGGTACCGAAAGACCTCCTCCGGCTCCTCCTGGTCGTCATCGTCCTCGTCGTCACCCTCTCGCTCCGCTGACTCGTCGTCGCCGTCGTCGTCCGCCTCCTCCGTTTCGGTCGGGGTGGGGTTCGGTGTCTCGGTCTCCGTCGGTTGCGGCTCCGGATCGTCGTCGGAGCCGGTGCACCCCGCCAGCCCGGCCGTGGTCGCGCCGACCAGCGCGAGGAACGTTCGACGTGATCTGTCGCTCATCGGGGACAGTCACGGTCACACAGACATTCTAATTGACCGTATAACTCGTCTTAGTCGGATACTAACCGACCATACGGTCTGCGGCAACGGTTTACGGGCCCAACCCCTGGACGGTCGCCGTTGTGCCGGTAGTGACTCACAGCAGACCGTCTCAGTCGTCGGCGAGCGCGCTCGTGCCGATCAGCGGGCGGTCGACCTCCCGGTCGCTCTCTTCACCCTCGATCGAGTAGGGGTACTCGCCGGTCACACAGCCGAGACAGAGCTCTCCTCGATCGAGGTCGAGCGTCTCCGCGATGGCGTCGATCGAGAGGTACGCCAGGCTGTCGGCTTCGATCTCCTCGCCGATCTCCGCCGGCGAGAGCTCCGCCGCGATCAGCTCGTCGCGGGTCGCCATGTCGATACCCATGTAACAGGGGGCGACGATCGGTGGCGCGCCGATCCGCATGTGGACCTCCTCGGCGCCCGCCTCCCGGAGCAGGCTCACGAGCTGTGTCGAGGTCGTCCCGCGCACGATCGAGTCGTCGACGATCGTCACGGTCTTGTCCTCGACCGTCGAGGCGATCGGGTTCAGTTTCAACCTGACCGCCCGCTCGCGCTCGTGCTGGGTGGGCATGATGAACGTCCTTCCAACGTACCGGTTTTTCATCAGCCCCTCCGCGAACTCGACGCTCTCGCTTCCTTCCCCTCCGGCGGCACGGCTCTCGCCAGCCGCTTCGGCGTAGCCCGAGGCGAACGACCGTCCCGAGTCGGGGACCGGCATCACGACGTCCGTCTGGACGCCGCTCTCGGCCCAGAGTCTCCGACCCAGCTCGCGGCGTGCCTCGTACACGAGGGTGCCGTCGATCCGGCTGTCCGGCCGGGCGAAGTAGACGTACTCGAAGAAACAGTGGGCCGTCCGCTCGCGTTCGACGAGCTGATACGAGTCGAAGCCGCTGCCGTCGTCGTGGAGGACGACGAGTTCCCCGGGACGGACGTCGCGAACGAGCTCCCCGTCGAGCGTGTCGATAGCCGCCGACTCGGAGGCGAGAACGTAGCCGTCCGGCACCTCCCCGATGCAGAGCGGGCGGTTGCCCTCCGGATCGCGCACGCCCAGCACCGTATCGTCGTGCATGATCGTGAGCGCGTACGAGCCGTGGATCCGATCCATCGTGCGTTTGACCGCACGGACGAGGTCGGATTCGAGCAAGTTGCGCGCGAGGTCGTGAGCGATCACCTCCGTGTCGCCGTCGCTGGTGAACGCGTGGCCCTGATTTTCGAGCTCCGAGCGAAGCTCCTCGCCGTTGACGAGGTTGCCGTTGTGGCTGAGCCCGAGCGAGCCGCTCTTGAACGAGACCGAAAACGGCTGGGCGCAGGACCTGTCGACGCTCCCCGCGGTCGGGTACCGGACGTGGCCGATCCCGGCGCTCCCGTTGAGCGTCGCCAGGTCCGATTCGGAGAAGGCGTCACCGACCAGCCCCATCGCCACGTGGGTGTGTTGCTGGAACCCGTCGTGGGTGACGATCCCCGCGGACTCCTGACCGCGGTGCTGGAGTGCGTACAGCGAGTAGTACAGCGGCCGCGCGGCGTCCCTGCCCGAGAGCGAGACGCCGACGACCCCACACTTCTCGGTCGGCGTGTCCGAGCCGTACCCGGCTGTCATCGAGTGTCGACTAGCGAGCGGTCGTTAAAAACCCCGTGAATGTGCTCGGCGTAGCCTCCGGCTCGGGGGGAGTATCCACGGACGTGCATCGATCCCGAAGGAGGGGTCTACTCGCCGGCGCGGGACTGCCAGGCGTAGCCGCGGCGTTTCTTCGACTTCCCGAACCCGCACGCCGAACAGACCTTCTTCTTGGAGTGATACGAGGGCTCACCACAGCGACGGCACTTCACGTGCGTCGTCGTGTTCTTCTTCCCCTGGGCGGGGGTTCCGTCGGTCATGGGTGGATCGAAACGACGTTATCGCCGCGTATAATGGTTGTGTTGTCGTCTTCGAGCACCACGTTCATGTGCTGGTCGTAGCCCGTGAGGGTGCCGACGTA
>SKXI01000224.1 GCA_007128515.1 Halococcaceae archaeon
GTCGGGATCGGCGGGCCGCCCTGTGGCGTCCTCGCGGATCGGTACGGCTCGAAACGCCTCGTGCTCTGTTCGATCGGCGGGATGGGTCTCTCGTTCGCGCTCATCGCGCTCTCGCCGAACGTCCTCGTGCTGACGCTCGCGCTCGTCGTCTGGGGGGCGGCGGCGAGCCTCTACCACCCGGCGGGGCTCTCGTTGATCAGCCGGGGCGCGGAGGCCCGTGGAACGGTTCTGGGCTACCACGGCGCGGCCGGGAGTGTCGGCACCGCGGTCGGCCCGTCGCTCGCGCTCGCGCTGCTCGTCGTCCTCGACTGGCGAGCCGTCGCGTTCGTCTTCGTCCTCCCCGCGCTGTTCGCGGTCGCACTCGGCCTGCGGATCGACCTCGGGGAGGGAGACCTGGGAGATGGTGACGCCACCACGACGGTGGCGACAGCCGACGGCGGCCACGTCCGATCGTTTCTCGACTCCTCGCGGACGCTGCTCACGGGGAGCTTCCTCGTCGTCTTCGCGATCGTGATGAGCTACGGGATCTACTACCGGGGGCTGACCTCCTTCCTCCCGGACGTGCTCTCCCGGCTCGCGATCGCGGAACCGGTCGCCGTCGGCGGCGGGACGGTCGACCCGGCGCAGGCGGTTTACGTCGGCCTGCTGCTCGTGGGCGTCCTCGGCCAGTACGCCGGCGGACGGCTGACCGACCGCGTCGCGAGCATCGAGCGCGCGCTCGTCGCGACCTTCCTCGTGCTCGCGCTCGCGTCGCTCGCGTTCGTTCCGGCCGCGGGGATGGGGATCGTCGCGCTCGCGGCGGTCTGTGCGGTGATCGGCTTCGCGATGTACGTCTTCGCGCCGATGGGCCAGGCGTTGATCGCGGAGACGGTTCCTTCAGATCTCCACGGCCTCTCTTACGGCTACACCTACTTCGGGACCTTCGGCGTGGGTGCGCTCGGCGCGTCGCTCGCGGGCGCGACGCTCACCTACGCGACCTGGCCGGCGCTGTTCGGACTGCTCACCGCGGTCGCGGTCGTCTGTGCGGGTATCGCGGGCTGGCTAGCGGTTCGACAGTGACCTCGTTCGGATCGTCCGGGATTCTACTCTGCAAGGTCTGCGACCGTCTTGACGGGGATCTCCTCTCGAACACACGCCTCCCGGAGCGCGCGATCCTCCGTGACTACCGCGAGTTCATCGCGCTCTGCGACTGCCAGGTACGCCGCGTCGTAGACCGTGAGATCCAGTATGACCTCGTCGAAAACGACGTTGACACCGACGGTCCTACCCTCCGTTCGGATGAGGAGATCCACGAGCACGCTCGCATCGAACAGTGGACCCGGAGCCACGACTATCGCTACTCTCGCGTCTCTCTGATGGCCTCGACGATCGAGTCGGCATCGACGCCCGTTCCGATGCGCTCTCTGAGCGCGGCGACGTCACGTCGGAGTCGGTTCCGTCGGCGTTCGGTCAGCTCGACGTCGAGCGCATCGCGGATGACCTCGCTGACGTTGACGTCCTCCCGGTCGAGTTCCGCTTTCATCTCGTCGGGGATCTTCGCGGACACCGTCGTCGTAAAACGTACCGGTGGTATCGAGACGTATTACCCAGTCGTTCTCGGAGGAGGTCTCGAGCCGTGGATCTCCTCTCAGACTCTCGTATACGATATCGGTGATACCTCTACTCCCTACGCGAATGGCGAACTGGCGGCCGTGTATAGCTGCGTATGGAACGGGGTGGAAATCACATCCAGATATACCTTAATTGAACACCACCCTGTTTCTAATACGTTTGAATAATCTCATTTGCACGCCGTTGTCCGCTTCTGAGCCGTCACTGGTCGATTATCCGATGGATTGATACTACTTATGTGGACTCAAACCGAAATATTCGAATCTCATGAGATGGAGTGTTTCGTCGAACGGCGAGGGGCCGCCTGGGACGATCGGCTGGTGGCTTTTCGCGCTCGCTCTCGTTCTCGTCTTCGTCGTGACGTTACACACCTACCTCGGGTGGATCGTGTTGGGGCTCTTCCTCTACTACGTCGTCCGGCCAGTTGCCAGACGGCTTCAACAGCAGGGCGTCTCGCCGGGACTCTCTGCTCTCCTTTCACTCGGTCTCATCATGTTACCATTCGTCGCAGTTCTGGGGGTGTTCATCGTGTTACTACTCGCAGAGTTTGCAGCGATAGAGGCGACGGACGTCGAAAGACTGTTGGAACGGTTATTCCCAGGGCTTGCTATAGATACTCTCCCGACAAGTGAGGATGAACTGTATGCGTTCGTTGAAGCCCTGTGGAGCGATCCAACCCTCGCCACGCTTGCTCCGTTGGTGAGCGGGTTCGTCGGGACGTTCACCGCGCAAGCGTTCAACACGTTGATCACAATCATCTTCGCGTTTTTCCTGGTTCGAGACGAGCGAAAAATAACTTCCTGGTTCCGATCCACCATTGTAGGGAGGGAATCGAACGTGTACGAATATTTAAAAGAGGTTGATCGGGGGCTCTCTTCGGTCTATTTCGGATATACGCTCACTATTATCGTGATCAGTATTGTGGCCGTAATCATCTACAACGTGTTGAATCTCGTTGCTCCGCCAGGTCTCGCAATCCCCCATGCGATACTTCTCGGCTTCGTCACTGGACTGATCTCAGTGATCCCACTCCTCGGTCGAAATCTGCTGTACGGGGCGATCGTTCTCTACCTCACTGTCGTAGCATACCAGACCACTTTGACATATATCTGGTTCCCGATAGTGTTCTACGTCGTGATGGGGGTCATCTTCGACAACGTCATCCGGACGTATGTCCGGCCCTTCCTCTCCGGACGTCTCTTTCACACGGGACTCGTCATGTTCGCGTATCTCCTAGGACCGACGATTTTCGGGTGGTATGGTGTATTCCTCGGCCCGTTCATCATGGTCGTCACCGTTCAGTTTCTGCGAGTTCAACTCCCGAAAATCCTCTCCGATTGATCATTTTCAGCCAGGTCGTAAACAATGGTATGTACCTTCTAGCCAGGGGTGGGCACACGGTGAGAGCAGATACTTACGTTCCGTATCTATACCCATAGATACGTGTGTCTTCTGTACTGATCGATACGGGTGCCGTGAGCTTGGCCAGGTGGGTCATCGTCCGGCACCGTTCTGGCTACATCGCCTCGAGATGTGGCTGCGGCCTGTGTACCGGCTACGACGGCTGGCGCGAGTCCGTGAGGGCACACGAGAACCCTATACACTCGTGACCGGCCTGAAATACCCCTTCGCTAGAACCACACCCCGAGCAGGTTCCAGTACGCGAGCAGCCAGAGCAGGCCGACCGCCGAGGCCACGACCAGCGTGTAGTGGAGCCGGGAGAGTAGCCCCCAGTAGGAGGCTCGCCACGA
>SKXI01000140.1 GCA_007128515.1 Halococcaceae archaeon
CAGGACCTCTCGGAGGAGACCTACGTCTACACGCTGAAGGAGGGCGAGACCGACACCTACGCGACGCTCGACTGGATCGAGTGCAACCTCGGCTCGCGGCTGACGAAGGCCTCCGTCGAGACGACGCTCGCGGGCGACGGCTCCGAAACGCGGATCATCGGGGCGTTCTACGGCCACAACGACCAGCACCTGGACGTCGACGCCCGGGTCTGGCACCGCGCGGAACACACCGTCGCTGACCTCGTGACCCGTGGCGTGCTCGACGACGCGGCTCGCTCGGTCTACGAGGGCGTCCAGCACGTCGGGAAGGAAGCCTGGAACACGAGCTCCTACCAGCGCGAGAACACGCTGATGCTCTCGGACGAGAGCGAGGCCGACGCCTCCCCGAAGCTGATCATCAACAACCACGAGACAGAGGCGAGCCACTCGGCGACCGTGGGCCAGATCGACCGCGAGGACCTCTTCTACATGACCTCGCGCGGGATCGGCGAGCTGGAGGCACGGAACACCCTCGTCGAGGGCTTCTTCGTGCCCATCCTCGAAGAGATCGAGGTCGACGAGCTGCGAGAGGACCTCGAAGCACGTATCATCAGCCGGCTCCGATAGCCGGTCATGAACGGCTTTCGGCGTATCGGACGGACACAACGTTTTCACCGCTCGACCCCGAGTGAGTGCGTATGAGCGTCGGGACGACCGTCACGTCGGACCAGCAGCTCGTCCGCCTGCTCCAGATCGGGGTCGTCCTCGAAGAGGTCGTCGAGGCGCGCGCCGCCCACCACTACCGGTCGCTGTCGGACGAAGAGCGCGAACAGCTCGACGAGCGGATCGTCGACCTGCTCGATCACGCCGCCGAGGAGTCCGCCGAGCACAGAGAGCGCCTGGAGGGACTGATCGACGCCCTCGACGCCGAGAGCGTCGCGTTCGAGGAGGTAGAGACCCTCGTCCGGGGACACTACGGACAGACGAAGCCCGAGGATTTCGACGGCATCCTCTACGATCAGCTCCACGGCGAGGAAACGGCGTACAAGTTCTACGACGACCTGATCACGGCGATCGAGGAGAGCGACGCCCAGTTCAGCGTGGACCGCGACCGGCTGCTCTCCGTGCTCCGCGACATCCGCGAGGAGGAGAAAGAAGGGGCGCAGGAGGTCGCGGACATCATGGAGGAACGAGAATGACGGCGGCCGAGAGCGTGTCGGACGAGAGCGACCCGTCCCGGGGGTGGCTCGGATGAACACGGCCGATCAGTATCTCAAGGCGATCTACCTGATCCAGCGGGCCGAGAACGGCCCCGCGGCGACGGGGGCGCTGGCCGACAGCCTCGACGTGAGCCCCGCGAGCGCGAACGAGATGATCGGGAAGCTCCAGGACCGCGAGCTGGTCGACCACGAGAAGTACAAGGGCGTCTCACTCACTGACGAGGGTATCGTCCGTGCGCGGGAGGCGCTCCAGACCTACTGCATCATCGAGCGATTCCTCGCGAACGTCCTGGAAGTCGAGGAGTTCCGCGCCGAGGCCAAGGAGCTCGAGGCAGTCATCGACGAGACGGTCGCCGAACGCCTCGATACGATCATCGATCGGGAGCCCCAGTGTCCGGACTGTTTCGACCCCGAAGCCGACGTCTGCGCGCTGATCGACCTGGAGATCGAGGAGCTCGCGGACTGATCCCGACGGCTCACCACTCGGTCGGGTGGGCCACCCTGCCGGTCGCGACGCCGGCGAGCAACGCGAGGTAGCAGACGAGCGCACCGCAGAGTGCCGAGAGGAGGGAACCGGACCGGAACCGGATCGTGCCGACGACGAGCGCGAGCGTCCCCGTCACGGTGAGCGCCCTGACGTCCGGCCGCGTCCACTCCCTCCTGATCCGTTCCTGGTGGCGCGAGGCGACGTACTCGAAGGCGAGGGTCCCGAGCGCCCCGCCGAGCGCACTCGGGAACGAGATCCGAAGCCCCGCCCGACGGAGCGCGACCAGCGACCCGCAGAGCACGCAGAGCGCGAGGCCTGCGTCGATCCGGTGGGCTCGACGCACGGTTCAGAACCGATCGACGACGGGGATGCCGATCGTCTCGAACTCGGTCATCGCCTCGAGTTTCCCGGTGATCCCGTCGAGTCCGACCCGGTCGGAGACCACGAGCGAGGGGTCGAGTTTCCCAGTCTCGACCATCCGGAAGATCTCGTCGTAGCGCGTGGGCTGCATCCCGAGCGAGCCGACGAACTCGATCTCGTTGAGCACCATATCGTCGACCGGGAGGGGTATCTCGCCCTCCTCCCGCTTGGTCGTCATCCCGATCTGGACGTGCTGGCCGGTCGTCGCCAGACAGCGAACCGAGTTCCGGCAGGTCTCGGCGATGCCGAGCGCGTCGACCGAGACGTCGGCCCCGCGGTCGGTGATCGCCCGTATCTCACCGGGGACGTCCTCGGCCTCGGCGGCGTTCACGCGCTCGACGGCACCGAGGTCCTCCGCGAGGTCGAGTTTCTCGTCGGTCAGGTCGACGGCGATCACGTTCGCACCGAGCGCGTCGCCGATGTGGACCGCCGAGAGGCCGATCCCGCCGCAGCCGTGGACGGCGAGCCAGTCGCCCGCGCCGACGTCAGCGCGGTGGGCGAGCGCGTGGAAGGCGGTCATGAACCGACAGCCGAGCCCGGCCATCTCGACCGAGGAGACCCCCTCGGGGAGCTGTACGGCGTTGTGGTCGGCCGCGGGGACGTGGAGCTCTTCGGCCCACGCGCCCTGTGCGGTCTCGACGAAGCCGAGACCCTGACGGTTCTCACAGACGTTCGAGCGCCCGTTCCGACAGAGCTGGCAGGTGCCATCGCCGAGGTTGAACGGGACCGCGACGTGGTCGCCTTCTCGAACCGTTTCGACGTCCTCGCCCACCGCGAGCACCGTCCCGGCGGGTTCGTGGCCGAAGACGTGTCCCTCATCGAAGTCGACGCCCCGCCAGGCCCAGTCGCCGATCCAGGCGTGCCAGTCCGAGCGGCAGATCCCGCAGGCTTCGACCTCCACGATCACGCCGTCGGGGTCGGGCTCGGGCGCGTCGATCTCGCGGACGTCGAGCGGTTCGCCGAACTCCGTGAACACGGCGGCTCGCATGGTGCTCTGCGCGTGTCGAGTGGGCTTAAGCGTATGCCCATCGGTACCGTACAACCCGGGAGCCGGTCACGTGACGAGCGGAGATTCGGTCCACGGGTAACGGAGAGGTTTAAGTCGGCCGGTCCGCTGAGTTCGGTGTGAGGCGGGACGACCCGTCGGAGCCCCGTGGTGTAGCGGCCAATCATAACGGCCTTTGGAGCCGTTGACACCGGTTCGAATCCGGTCGGGGCTATCGGTTTTCGTGGCGAGCA
>SKXI01000209.1 GCA_007128515.1 Halococcaceae archaeon
AGGTTCGCAGGATCAGGTCCCGTCGAACTGCTTGACCATCTCGAGGTCCCGGTGGGTGCGGAGGAACTCCCGCGTCGACCGTCGTTCGTCGCAGTCCGGGCAGTCGAACGGGGAATCGAGCGGTCCGAGCTTCGTCGGGCTGGTCGTCCAGTTCTTCGAACACTCGGGACAGAGCAACTGTACGAACGACTCGTTCATGGCACGCGTACTCACCCGCTCGTTGAAAGTGTTGTGCCGGATCGGAGCCGGTCGAATCGACCCACACCGTTATTCGCCTCGCCGGAGAAGGGGGCTCATGGACCGACAGGATCGGCTGCTGGCGCTGGGTGCGGGCGGACTCGCGCTGCTCGCGCTCGTCGGCGTGATCCTCTACTGGATCGACCCGCAGTCGATCGTCGAGCCGATCTCGCTCACCGTCCTGGTGGTCCTCGCGTTCGTCGGCGTCGTCCTCACGGTGATCGCGATCCGTGGCGACCAGCCCGATCCGCGGGCCTAGTCCCCGAGGACGACCGCTCTGGCGCCCGGTGCGGTGAGGAGTCGGTCGAGCGCGTCGACCATCGCGACGACGCTCGCGCGGGTGATGTCGGCGTCGCTCGCGGCGACGGTCACGGACCGATCGTCGCGTGACATCGTCACTTCCACCGTGACGACCGCGTCCGATCCGCCCGTGATCGCGTCGACGTGGTACGACTCGAGCTGTGCGTCCGCCGCCGAGCCGAGCGCGTTTCTCACGGCTTCGACCGCCGCGTCGACGGGCCCGGAGCCGGTCCCGCTCGCGACCCGTTCGGTGCCGTCGACCGCCAACCGAACCGAGGCCGTCGGCGTCGCCCCGCCACACGTCGCGGTCAGGTCGAGCAACTCGACCCGGCGGTCGCGCTCGGCGCCGGTCTCCTCCTCCGTGATGGCGAGGAGGTCGGCGTCGGTCACGCGTTTGCCGCGCTCGCCGATCCGCTTGACGCGCTCGACGATCCGGTCGAGGACCTCCGGCTCGACCGAGACGCCGTGTTCGGTGAGCGCCGCCTGCACGCCGGCACGACCGGCGTGTTTGCCGAGGACGAGCCGGCGTTCCCTGCCGACGAGTTCCGGCGGGTACGGCTCGTACATCCGCTCGTCCTTGAGCGTTCCGTCGGTGTGGATGCCGCTCTCGTGGGCGAAGGCGTTCTCGCCGACGACCGCCTTGTTCGGCGCGAGCGGGATGCCCGTCGTTCGCGCGACGGTCTGTGCGAGGTCGTAGAGCGCGTCGAGCCGAAGCGTCTCGATGCCGTAGCAGTGTGACAGCGCGATGGCGACCTCCTCGACGGCGACGTTGCCGGCGCGCTCGCCGACGCCGTTGACCGTCCCGTGGACGAGGTCGGCGCCGGCGACGACCGACGCGAGCGCGTTCGCCATCCCCAGCCCCAGGTCGTCGTGGGTGTGGGTGCTCACGGGGCCGAACTCGGCGAGCCGCGAGACGCTCTCGTAGGCCTCGTGCGGACTCGCGTGGCCGACGGTGTCGGCGTAACAGAACCGGTCCGCGCCGGCGTCGAACGCCGCGCGGGCGATCGAGTCGAGGAACCCGGGATCGGCCCGGGAGCCGTCCTCGCCGATCACCTCGACCCAGAGGTCGTGCTCGCGGGCGTACTCGACGAGCGACTCGGTTCGCTCGACGACCGCCTCGCGGGTCGAACCGACCTTTCGCTCGACGTGCCTGTCGCTCGCCGGGACGACGACGTGGACGCCGTCGACCCCGCAGTCGAGCGCGAGGTCGACGTCGCCGCGAACGCCGCGGGCGAAACTCGTCACCGTCGCGTCGAGGTCGAGGTCGGTCACCCGGCGGATCGTGCGACGCTCGCCGTCGCCGGTGCAGGCGCTGCCCGCCTCGACGAACGAGAGGCCCGCCCGATCGAGCGCCAGGGCTATCTCCTCTTTCTGGTCGGGAGAAAGCGAGATACCTGGGGCCTGTTCGCCGTCGCGCAGCGTGGTGTCGAGGAGCTGTACGGACGTGTCAGGGGAAAGGGTGTGCTCGGGGGAGGCCCCGAATAAATCGATCACTGGTCATTACCACTTCACTCTGGGCGACCGTGGGTACTTAACTCGTTCGTTCCGGTTGATTTTGCGAGTCGGGCACCAGCCGGAGCGTGTCACCGGGGTCGACTCCGCTCGCCGTGCCGGCCGGGAGTTCGACCACCGTCTCCGCCCGAGCGCGTCCGAAGCCGATCCAGGGCCGGAGTCGCTCGACCCGGACGACCTCACCCCCATCGAGCCAGCAGACGTCGAGCGGGAACGGCACACAGAGCATGTGGACGTCTCGCATCGCCGGCTCGGGAAACCGGAAGACGAGCGCCGATCCCTCCTCGAACCGTCGGCGAAACATCAGCCCTCTGGCGCGCGAGACGAACGTATCGGCGAGTTCGACCCGGGTCGCGAGCGGACGGGACGGGCCGCCGGGACGTTCGTGGAGGAGCCTCACGGGCGAGGGGTGACGGTTCCGGGGGATGAACGTGTCGGCTCTGTCGTACGGGCTGCCCCCCGTCCGTCCCGGTCGGACCGGTACCCAGGTACCGCAGTTCGTATCAGAGGGATCATCGTATCCGACCAGAGCTATCGGTGACCGATCGACTGATCCATTCTCTCGGTCCCGGATCGGGAAATCTACGCACTTCTACGATGATCCCTATCAGTCGTCGACGATTTCGAGTCGCTCCTCGACCGCGACGGTGCCGCCGCCCTCGACGGTGACCGTGCACCCGGCGTAGTCGAAGCGGAGACGGCCGGTCGTGTACGGCGACTCGATGAGCGCCGAGAGCGCCTCCACGTCGACGACGGTCCCGAGGCGTGGCTCGATCTCGAGCGGATCGCGGTCCGTCCGCTCCGCGACGAGTTCGACGACCGCGACCGCGACCTCGTCGGGATCCGAACAGTGACGAACGGATTTCATACGTCAGCTACGATCAGGACGTGTAAAACGTTATGGGACGTTTCCGTTAGTTGAGTGTTTGAGCGGCAGATACGTCCACACGAGGGCCGGGGCCGACACCGCGAAGTGTGTGGGGCGGGTACCCCTCGGGAATGGAGAAGACCGACCGGGGGACGCCCGTCGGGGTCGACGACCCGTACGGGCACGCCGGGGTCTGTGACCACCTCACCGGCGACGGCCGCTGTCGGTTCGCGTTCGACCGCCCCGAGCGCGATCCCTCGTTCGCCCGCGAACGCGAGCGGGAGGGCTACCGCTGTCTCGTGGCCGAGCACGCGACCGAGGGTGTGGACGCGGAGTGGGCGGCCTGTCCCCACTACCGGTATCGCTCGACCGCCGGAGAGTGTCGCCGCTGTGGCCTCGAAGGACGCCGTATCGCCGGCGAGAG
>SKXI01000076.1 GCA_007128515.1 Halococcaceae archaeon
GTATTCTCCGAAGCGTACTTGACCCCGATCGTCCTACCCTACCGCATGCCCAAGATCAGCGTCGAGATCCCCCAGGAGCTGCTCGACGACCTCGACGAGCACGTCGGCGACGACGGAAAGTTCGTCAATAGAAGCGACGCGATCCGCACCTCCGTCAGGAAGACCCTCGACTTACTCGACGAGATCGACGCCCGCCACGGCAGGCTGGACGATGAGCGATAGCGAGGGGCCGCTGCCGGTCGTCGCGCTCACGCTCGCCGCGCTGTTCGTCACGGCGCTGGTCACCGCACAGCTGCTGGCGGTGAAGATCATCGCGCTCCCCGTTCCGTTCGAGGCGGGGCCGGTCGGCCCGGAGCTGATCGTTCCGGCGGGCGTGCTCGCCTACGCGGTCACGTTCCTGATGACCGACTGCTACACGGAGCTCTACGGCAAGCGCCCGGCGCAGCTGATGGTGAACGTCGGCTTCGCGACGATCCTCGTGATGCTCGCGCTCGTCTGGCTCGCGATCCTCGCACCCGCCTCGCCCGTCGGCGTCGATCAGGAGGCGTTCGCGACCGTGATGGGCCCGAGTACGAACATCGTGATCGGCGGGCTGCTCGCCTACCTGCTCAGCCAGAACTGGGACGTCGTCGCCTTCCACCGGATCCGCGCTCGAACGGGGAGAAAGCGCCTCTGGGTGCGGAACCTCGGGTCGACCGCGACGAGCCAGGCGATCGACACCGTCGTGTTCATCCTCGTCGCGTTCGCGCTCGCGCCCGCCCTGCTCGGGATCGGCCCGGTCCTTCCCGCCGGAGAGCTGTTCGCGCTGATCGTCGGCCAGTACCTGATCAAGCTGCTGATCGCCGTCGCCGACACGCCGTTCGTCTACCTGATCGTCGGCGCGGTCCGTTCCCGCGGGCTCGAAACCGGCGTCTCGACGGCCTAGAGCTAAAGCCGCTCGGCGAACGCGAACCGCTGTTTGACGTCCTCGATCCGAACGTCGACCGTCTCGCCCTCCTCGGTACCTGGAACGAACACGGTGAACCCCTCGACCTGTGCGACGCCGTCTCCCTCCGAGCCGACCGACTCGATCTCGACCGTCAGCTCCTGACCCACCTCGACCGGCGCGGTCAGCAGGCCCTTCGCGATCAGGTAGAGCTCCGAGGACTCCTTGCGCGAGGCCGCGGGGCTCGTCGTCCGGACGAACTCGTACTCGCTCTCCAACGTGGACCGAAAGTCGGCGAAGTCGGGTCCCTCGAACACCTTCACGACGAGATTCCCACCCGGTTTCAGCACCTCGCGGGCGACGGCAGCGGCCTGCCCCGCGAGGTAGACCGACCGGGCGTGATCGAGGTTGTACTCGCCGGTCATGTTCGGGGCCATGTCCGAGAGGACCGTGTCCACCTCGCCTACCCGCTCGCGGATCGCCTCGTGGGTCTCGTCGTCCGTGATGTCGCCGCGAATCGTCTCGACGGTCGTCTCGGTCTCGATATCCTCGATGCGTTGGAGGTCCACCCCCAGAACCGTCCCCTGTGGGCCGACGCGTTCGGCAGCGACCTGGAGCCAACCCCCTGGAGCGGCCCCGAGGTCGACGACCGTGCCGCCCTCGGGCAGGACGGTCTCCAGGTCGTCGAGCTGCTGGAGCTTGTACGCCGACCGCGAGCGATAGCCCTGCTGTTTCGCCTTGTTGTACCACTGGTCGCGGTTGCTCATCGGCCTCCCTACCCCCGCGAGGCGGATACGCGCTTCGTTCACGGAGCGTGTCGCGAGAGGGGTCCTGGGCCATGCCGACCCGAACGAATCGGCGAACGGTCGAGGAGGTGTGAGCGGATACCGACACGATCATCAACTGTGTCACCCGCCGAGGGGCACGTCCCCAGGGCTCCGTCCGAAATCGGTGAGGGTGAAGAACCACCGGATTTACCGGCACGATGGTACCGAGACGTACCCGTCCGTACGCGAAACTGTCGTCCCCGAAGAACGCAACGGTCGCTGTGATACCGATCGCTGGAACGACGGTTCGACGACGGCAGTGCCGATCCGCTTGCCGACGACACGTCGATCGTGGTTCTGGATGGGACGGGTAGGACTCACGACGATCGCCTCTAATCGATCCGTCTCTGGCGGGGTCCCTATTTATCAGATAGTCGAAAGTTTGGAGAGGTGGCGTCCGCCTATTCCGGTTCGAGGGGCTGGCCGTCGAGACCAGGAGCCGTCTACTGATACGGACTGCTGTCCGTCAGTACCGGCCCAAGGGCGACCGTCCTGCGGTTGTGCCGGTAAGTCGTTACAGCAGAGCGTATGAGAGAACGAGAGTCGAACCACCCTCACGGTCGTACCCCTCCGGTCAGTCCTCGGGGAGTGTCTTTCCCGGATTCATGATCCCGTTCGGATCGATGAGGTCCTTGATTCCGATCATCAGATCGACCGCGTCCCCGTGTTCCTGGCGCATGAACTTCCGTTTCCCGATCCCGGTTCCGTGCTCGCCGGTCGCGGTTCCACCGAGCGCCAGAGCCGCCCCTACGATCTCGTCGTTCAGTTTCCGTACGCTGGCCATCGCCTCCGGATCCTCTACGTCGACGATCGGGAGGAAGTGAACGTTTCCGTCCCCAGCGTGTCCAACACACGGCGTCACTACGTCGAGGTCGGTACTGATCGACTCGATGCGACGAACGATCTCGGGATACTTCGAGATAGGTACGACGACGTCACCGATGACACCGACGGTCCGATCGGCATAGTACTCACACGCTGCCGGATAGGCATCACGTCGAACGCGCCAGACGGTGTCGATATCGTCGATCCCGGCTTCCGACCACCGAACGGCGTCGTGCGCTTCACAGATCGTTCGCACACGATCCATCTGCGGACCGAGGCCACCGCTATCGCCGTGGAGTTCGATCAACAGAAGGGGTGCGATCGGGAGATCCGCATCGTCGGTGTACGCGTTGAGGAGGTCGACTAATCGAGCGTCGATGAACTCGAGGGCCGCTGGCGTCAGGCCCGAGGCCATGACCGCCGAAACCGCCTGGCTCGCCTTGACGCTCGACGGAAAGGTGACGAGTCCCGCGCGTCGGTGTCGTGCGATCGCCTCGAGCGAAAGGGTCGCTTCCGTGATTACGCCGAGTGTTCCTTCGCTGCCGACGAAGAGATCTCTGAGGTTGTAGCCGGCTGTACTCTTCGGAACGTCGCGACCGCATTGGATGACACGACCGTCCGGGAGAACCACCTCCAGACGCAGGACGTGATCGCCAGTAACCCCGTAGCGTACAGCGTTGAGACCGCTGGCGTTGTTAGCGATCATCCCCCCGATCGTCGCGACGTCGCCGGCGGCGATCCCGGGAGCGAA
>SKXI01000155.1 GCA_007128515.1 Halococcaceae archaeon
CCGAGGGAAACTGCCGGTGTCCACCACGTGTTTATACCGTCGTGACCTATCACGGGTGATGAACGGAAGCGTGCTGGAGGCCATCGGCACGCCGCTGGTCCAGGTCGACTCCCCCGACGGGGCGACGATCGCCGCCAAACTCGAGTCGTTCAACCCCGGCGGCTCGGCGAAGGACCGACCGGCACTCGCCATGATCGAGGCCGCAGAGCGGTCCGGGCTCCTCGAACCCGGCGGGAGCGTCGTCGAACCGACCAGCGGCAACACCGGGATCGGCCTCGCGATCGCCTGTGCGGCCCGTGGCTACGACCTCACGATCGTGATGCCGGCCTCGAAGTCGCCCGAACGCCGCCAGCTCATGAAGGCCTACGGCGCGACGCTCGAACTCGTCGACGGCGAGATATCGGCGGCGAGAGAGCGTGCTGCCGAGATCGCCGAGGAGACCGGCGCGCTCGAGATGGGCCAGTTCGAGAACCCCGCGAACGCCGAGGCACACTACCGGACGACCGCCCCGGAGATCGTCTCCCAGGTCGAGGGTCGCGAGATCGACGCGTTCGTCGCCACGGTCGGCACGGGCGGAACGATCACCGGCACCGCACGCCGACTCCTCGAGTCCTTCCCCGGGATGGAGGTGATCGCGGTCGAACCCGAGGAGAACGCCGTGCTCTCGACGGGCGAAGCGGGAAAGGACGACTACCAGGGGATGGGTCCGGGCTTCGTGAGCGAACTGCTCGACACCGATCTGCTCGACTCGATCGAGACGGTCGCGCTCCCGCGGGCCGAAGCGGAGTGTCGCCGACTCGCCCGCGAGGAGGGGGTCCTCGTCGGGCAGTCGAGCGGCGCGGCGTCGGTCGCCGCCCGTCGGGTCGCAGGGCGCCTCGCCAGACCGGAACTCGAGTGCCCCGAACCCCCGAGAGTCGACCTGTTCGCGGAGGGGGCAGCGACGACCGACGGCGGCGACGAGGGATACGACGACTGCCCGCTCGTCGTGACGGTGTTCCCCGACAGCGGCGAGCGCTACCTCTCGACCGGGCTGTTCGACTGAGGTGCGAGAGCCCGTTCGGGCCCCTCAGAGTGATGGGTGTACTGGTTACCGGTTCGACCGCACCACTGCGTGCGGTCGATACAGGAACGGCTCACACCCATCACTATCAGACGTCTCGAAGGAACTCCCTGACGAGCTCGGCGAACTCCTCGGGACGTTCGCGCGGCGGCCAGTGACCCACGCCCTCCATGACCTCCAGTTCCGCGTCGGGTGCGAGCGTGGCCGCCCTGATCGACGCCTCGACGGGGACGATCGTGTCCTCCGCGCCGTGGACGAACAGCGTCGGGACCGAGAGTTCGCTCACCCGATCGGTGAACTCGGTGTTCAACCCATCCCAGCCGACCTCCGCGCGCTGGAACCGGTTGAACGCCCGGCCCGCGTCCTCGCGTTTCGCCTCGCGCTCGATCTCGACGACCATCCCCGGCGTGACGACGTCCGGGTTCCCGACCATCCGTCTGACGCTCGCGCGGGTGAGCCGGCGGCTGTTCCTGAGCGCGCCGTAGGTGAGCCGCCTGAGCAGCGGGAGTCGAACGATGGCGTAGCCGAGTTTCCCCCCCGGAGCCTCGTCCGTCAGGCCGTAGGAGTCGACGGCGACCAGCCGATCGACCCGCTCCGGGTGTGCGAGGGCGTAGGAGATGGCGATCCCGCCGCCCATCGAGATGCCGACGAGGCTCGCGTGGGTGATGTTGAGCGCGTCCATGAACCGCGAGAGGGTGTGAGTGAAGTACTCGATCGAGTAGGGCGCCTCGGGGTGGGCGCTCTCGCCGTAGCCGGGGAGGTCGGGCGCGAACACCTGATAGCCGTCCGCGAGCGCGGGGAGGGTCTCGCGCCAGGAGACGGCCGCCGAGTCGAGACCGCCGCCGTGGAGCAAGATCACCGCCGGGCCGTCGTGACCCGCGGTCAGGTAGTGGATCTCCGACCCGTCCACGACCACCCGTCCGTCCTCGACCTCGCTCTCCGCTACGAGCGCCGTGGGCTGTGTGCTCATACCCGACCGTTCGAGGCGAGGGTCCGTGAAGCTAGCCCCCGAACTCGGTTTCGTGGACCCGAACGACGAGGGTCTCGTCGACCTCGCGAAGGTCGTACTCCGGGAGCGGGTCGCGCCGGGTGACGTACATCGGTTCGACGAGCGCCCCGTCGTCGACACCGAAGATCGCGAGGCGTTCGCGCGACTCCTCGGGTCTGATCTCCTCGTCGCGCACCGCCCGTGCGAGCGTTCGCGAGAGCCACTCCTCGTCGCTCACGCTCGGCTCCTGGATCAGCGCGTGATCGGCGAACCGGACGAGATACCAGTTCAGGTCGTTACAGAGAGACACCGCCGCGCCGAGGCTCACCGTCTCGACGGCGACGGTGTTCCGCCAGGGCGACGTGATCTCGTACGACGCGAGCGCCTCGCGGGCGGTCTCCCGACCGAGGAGTTCGATCTTCAGGTCGACGTCGGGCGAGCCGACGAGGCAGACGGTCGTCACGGTCCGTGAGAGAGCCTCACTCGAAAAGTCGGTTTCGACTCTCCCGCCCCGTGAGCTCGATCCCCGAGACCGCCTCCTCGACGAGTTCCTCCAGATCGGGTTCGACCCGTTCGACGGCCGCGAGCGTTCCCTGGGTTTCCGGGTGGTCCGGTGCCATCCGGTTGCAGCCGGCGGGGATCGTCGCCTCGTCGTACGTGCCGATCTCGCGCGCGTTCGCCTCGATCTCGTGTTTGTCATACGCGAGCAACGGTCGGTGGACCGGCAGCGAGACCGCCTGATCGGTCACCGCGAGGTTCACCGCCGTCTGACTCGACTTCTGGCCGAGCGCCTCCCCGGTGACGATACCACAGGCCGCTTCGTCCATCGCCACCCGTTCCGCGACCCGGAGCATGAACCGCCGGAGCACGAGCATCCGTTCCTCGCGGACCTCGCGCGCGATCAGTTCGGCCGCCTCGCCGCCCGGGACGATCCGTGGACGCATGTCGAAGCCGGCGGCGTAGCGCTCCAACCGAGCGATCGCCGCCTCGGCGCGCGCGACGTGGTCCACCCCGCCGAACTCCCCGAGGTCGATGTAGAGCGGAAGGACCGAACAGCCCCGGCGCATCGCGGACCACGCGGCGACGGGGGAGTCGATCCCACCGCTGACGAGCGCGACGAGCCGTCCCTGCGATCCGAGGGGGAGTCCGCCGGGGCCCTCGCGGCGCTCGCAGGCGACGAACGCCTCCTCGGACCGGCACTCGACGTGGAAGGTCAGGTCGGGCTCGTCGAGGTCGACCGTCGGCTCGAACCGATCCGAGACCGCCTCCC
>SKXI01000302.1 GCA_007128515.1 Halococcaceae archaeon
ACGGGGGTAGATTGCCCCATTGAACGGGGTTTTGTAGCCGCCGGACCGATGGGTGTACGACGAGTGATCGGACCACTACGACGCGTGACGGAGGTCGCCCGCCCCCGAGTCGTGGGTCCGATCACGGCCGGCCACGGCGTCAACGAGTTCTTCGCGATCGTCGTCCCGCCGATCATCCCCCTTCTCGTCGCCGACTTCGGGATCTCCTACGGCCAGGCGGGCTTCCTGCTCACGGTCTTCTTCGCGATGTACGTCCTCTTCCAGCTGCCCGCCGGCGCACTCGCCGACCGGATCGGGAAGCGACGGCTGCTGATCGGTGGCCTCTTCGGGATGGCCGCCGGGGTCGCGCTGGCGGCGACGGCGACGACGTACGGGACGCTCGTCGTCGCCCAGACGATCGCCGGGATCGCCGGCGCCACGTTCCACCCGACGGGCATGGCGATCGTGAGCGACGTCGAGAACGAGCGGACCGAGGGGAAGGCGATGGGCGTCTTCGGCTTCGGGGGCGCCCTCGGGACGCTCTCGGCTCCGCTGGTCGTCGGCGGTCTGGCCGCACTCTTCGGCTGGCGGGTCGCCCTCGCCGGGGCGGTCGCCCTCGGGACGCTCGTCACGCTCGCCATCGTGCCGTCGCTCTCCGACGGCGGCGAGGGCGACGATGGCGGCCGGGAGACGACCCTGTCGGACGGCGGTCGCGAGTTCAGCCTCGGCGGGGCGCTCCGTTCGGTTCGCGCGACGGTCGCCGTCCCCGTCACGCGCGGTGTCGTCGTCCTCTTCCTCGTGACGCTGGTCCTCTCGCTCCAACACCGGGCGATCCAGACGTTCACGACGGCGTACGTCGGCGGGGCAGCCGGCGGCTCGGTCTCCGTCGGCAACCTCGCGTTCTTTACCCTGCTGCTCGGCGGGAGCGTCGCCTCCCTCTGGGCCGGCGACCTCGCCGACCGGTTCGACCGGCGGCTGCTCGGAATCGGGGCCGCCCTCGCCACGGCCGGCCTCGTCGCGACGACCCTCGTCCTGACCGACCTCCTCGGCGGGCTCCCCTCGGTCGGGTTGATCGCCGTCCTCGCCGTCTGGTTCTCGCTCATCGGCGTGGGGATGTACGCCAGCTACCCTGTCAAGAACGCGCTGGTCTCCGAACAGGCCGACGCCGCCTACAGCGGGAGTCTCTTCGGGGTCATCCAGACCGCCTCGGCGGTCGGAAGTGCGAGCGGGCCGGCGATCGTCGGCGTCCTCTCGGACCGGTGGGGCGTCGCCGCCGCGTTCCCCGCGATCGCGGCCGCGAGCCTCCTGCTCGCCGTCCTGTTTGCGGTGTTGCTGGTAGGGGAGTGAGCCCGTCGGGGCTCCGACCGCCCGGTTCGCGGCGACACGTTCGGCCCCGCCACGAACTCCTGGGGATCGTCCTCGGTTCCTATCGTCTCTCTATCACGAAGCGACCGACACCGGAGAGGGGTCTGCCCGAGGTTCGGGTGGCTCCGACGGTTCCCATCACTCGATCGTGAAGGCCGGCTCCTCGATCGACTCGCCCTTGCACTCCGGACAGCGCGAGGGCCGGTTGAGCGGGTCGTCGAAGCTCGAAAACCCACAGTCGCGACACTCCGGCGGGGCAACGAGCAGCCGTTCGTCGGTGTGAGAGAGCGAGCGGGAGACGTGTTCGACGTGGCTCAGCGCGGAGCCCGACGTGATGCCGAAGGCGGTGGCGAGCGCGCTGGGCGTGGCGGGTTCCGATCGGAGGTGGGAGACGATCCGCTCGCGGGTCGTCCGGTCGTCCATGTCGGTACCGAGAGCGCCAGCGACGAGACGGTTTCGGCCGGAGCTGTCAGCGACGATACGAAGGGGAACACACTTCCGTCTATCCATCAGTGTAGGGACATGGACGCAATCGTACTCGCGGGGGGGTACGCCACCCGCCTGTGGCCGATCACGCGGAACCGACCGAAGATGTTCCTCCCCGTCGGCGAACGGGCGGTCATCGACCACACCTTCGAGGAGCTGGAGCGAGACGACCGGATCAACGACGTCTACGTCAGTACCAACGAGCGCTTCGCCGACGCCTTCGCCGAGCACATCGCCGAAAGCGACTTCGAGAAGCCACGCCTCTCGGTCGAGGAGACCACCGACGAGGACGAGAAGTTCGGCGTCGTCGGCGCGCTCGCCCAGCTCGTCGAGCGCGAGGGGCTCTCCGACGACACGCTCGTGGTCGCCGGGGACAACCTGATCAGTTTCGACCTCGCTGAGTTCGTCGACTTCTTCGAGGCGAAGGGGGCCCCGACGCTCGCGGCCTACGACGTCGGCTCGGTCGACCGGGCGAGCTCCTACGGCGTCGTCGAGCTCGAGGGCGACCGGGTCGTCGCCCTGGAGGAGAAGCCGGACGAGCCGCCGAGTACGCTCGTCTCGATCGCCTGTTACTGCTTCCCGGCGGAGACGCTGCCGTTGCTCTCGGAGTACCTCTCGGACGGCAACAACCCCGACGAGCCCGGCTGGTTCGTCTCCTGGCTGGTCGACGGTGAGCCGGTCTACGCCTTCACGTTCGACGAGGCGTGGTACGACATCGGGACGCCCGAGAGCTACCTGGAGGCTGTCTCGTGGTACCTCGACGGCGAGAACTACGTCCACCCCGACGCGACGACCGAGGGGGCGGAGTTGACCGGCAACGTGCACGTGATGGCGGGCGCGACCATCGAGAACGCCCGAGTCACCCGGTCGGTCGTCTTCGAGGACGCGGTGGTGGGCGACGGCGAGATCAGGGACACGCTGATCGACCGGGAGACGAAGATCAGGGGTGTCGACCTCTCCGGTGCGGTGATCGGCGCACACACGAAACTCGACGCGAGCCGAGGCGACTAGAAGACGAGCTGAGGGTACTCAGGAGAGCCTGGCGTCGGTGATACGCAGCCGGCCCCTCGTCCCGTCCCACTCCGCCCCCGCCTCGAACTCGATCCGCCGGTCCATGTGTGGGCCGTCGACGACCAGCGTCTCGAACTCGCCGCCCTCGCCGAGGACGTGGACGCCGTAGCGGTCGTTCAGTGCCTCGAGGTCGGAGAGCGCATCGGCGTCGAGTCGTCGGCCGAGCCAGGACTCGTCGAGGCCGGCGGCCGCGACCTGAACGATCACGACCTCGAACCCCGCCGCTATCATCTCCCGGGCGAGGAGCGAGGGCTCGCGCTGCCACAGCGGGGCGAACAGCGCACAGTCGAGCCGCTCGCACATCGCTTCTATCCTGTTCGTTTGAAACTCGCTCTCGACCGCCCCGGCGGTGACGCCGGCGATACCCGCGGGTTCGGTCTCCGCGAGCGCGACGAGTGCGGCCTCCAG
>SKXI01000018.1 GCA_007128515.1 Halococcaceae archaeon
CCGTGGAGCTCTCCCCAGAGCTCGTACGGCGGGTGGAAACGGATCTCGTCGAGGCCGGCTTCCGAGAGTTTCCGCATGTTCTCGCGCCCGCCGGTGATCCCGGTGTAGAGGTGGGTGTGGTGGTCGGGACCGAACTCCTCTTTCAGCAGGCGGAGGTATCTCGTGGTCCGGCCCATCGCCTCCTGGGGTTCGCCGCCGGTGATCGAGGTGCCGAGCGCGTCCATCAGCTTCGCCTCCGCGATCACGTCCTCGTCTCGCTCGACCGGGCGCTCGTTGGCGTAGACCTGCTCGACGTTCTTTCGCTTCTCGCCGAGCGGGCAGTAGAAACAGTCGCGCTCGTCGCAGTAGCCGTAGACGAACAGCACCATCTTGCCGCCGAGCGCACACTGTTCACAGCCCTTCGATATCATTCTCTGTCCCGATCACCGGCGCCCAGCGGCAAAAGCCGCTCGGGTTCCGCCCGAGAGAGGGAAAACAGTTAACAGCCCGACCCCGTAGCGAGTGTAGATGCTGCTGGTGCTGTGTGTCGACCTCGACGACGACCTCGGACGAAAGGCGGGCGTGGAGACGCCCGTCATCGGGCGGGAGGCCGTCAAGGAGGCCGCCGTCGCGCTCGCGACGGTCGACCCGGAGGACTCCGACGTGAACGTCCTCTTTCAGGGTGTGCACATCGCCAACGAGTTCGGGGAGAAGGGCGAGGCGGTCACCGTCGCCGCGGTCACCGGCACCGAGAAGGCCGACGTCACCGCGAACCGGAAGGTGGGCGAGGAGCTCGACTACGTCCTCGCGAGCCTCTCGACGGACGAACGGATCTCCGCGGTCGTCGTCACCGACGGCGCACAGGACGAGTCGGTGATCCCCGTGATCCGCTCGCGCGTTCCCGTCGACGGCGTCCGCCGGGTCGTCGTCCGCCAGGCCCAGGACCTCGAATCGATGTACTACACGATCAAGCAGGTGCTGAACGACCCGGAGACCCGCGGAACGATCCTCGTTCCCCTGGGCATCCTGCTGCTGATCTACCCGCTCGCGACGCTCGCCGACCGTTTCGGCTTCCCCGGTGCGACCCTGGGCGTGCTCTCTGCGCTGCTCGGGCTCTACCTCCTCGGACGCGGGCTGGGCGTCGAGGAGACCATCGATCGCTGGGTCGAGCGGGTTCGGACGGTCCTCTACACCGGCCGCGTGACGCTGATCACGAGCGTCGTCGCCGCCGCACTCCTGCTGATCGGCGGGATCGGCGGGATCGAAGCCCTGGAGGTGGCGCAGGCCGACGACCCGCTCACCGCGCTCGAGGTGATCGCCGCGCTCGTCTACGGCGCGGTCCAGTGGTTCGCCGCGGCGGGGATCACCTCCAGTCTGGGACGGATCACCGACGCCTACCTCGCGGATCGGTTGGAGTGGCGCTACCTGAACGCGCCCTTCTACGTGATCTCGATCGCGGTCGTCCTCCACGGCGTGAGCGCGTTTCTCCTCGGCTACCAGGACCTGCCGTACGTCGCCGCCGCGCTCACCGCGGGCACGCTCGTCGGGCTCGTGAGCACGCTCACCTTCGCCATCGTCGAGACCCGCTCCGCCAGACGGGCGGAGCCGACGTGAGACGTAAGCCCGCTCGACCCGTCCGACGGCCATGGAAGAGCTGACGCCGAGCGAGGTCGTCCTCCTTCACGGCGAGCGGTTCGCGACGCGGGCGATCGCGGGCAACGTCACGGTCCCGGGAACCGATCGGACGGTCGCTGCCGACCGGCTCGCGACGGCGATCCTCTCGGCGGCCTTCCTCGCGAACGAGGAGGCTGACGCGATCCGGTTCGAGGTGGGCGAGCGCGCTCGGTGGCTCGGGCTCGGCTCGCGTACCGCGCTCTTCGTCGTCCCCGACGGGCCCGACCCGGAGTGGCCGAGGCACACGCTCGAGTGGGCGATCCCGACGTTCCTCGAGGGGATGGAGCCCGTGGGGGAGACCGACCGGGTTCACGTCGGCGCGCTGATCGACGCGTTCTTCGACGGCGACGAGACCGATCCCTGGCGGTACGTGATCGAACTCGTAAAAGATGGCCTGGCCGCGAGGGATCTCCTCGAACGACGCCGCGAGCGGTGGCTCCGGCTCCCGATCGGGCGGACCGAGTACGGCCACACGGAAGCGCTCGAACGTCTCGCGACCGACGCCTCGCCCGACCGGATCGAACGGCGGTTCGCCGCGGTCGAGACCGCGCGCCCGGAGCTCTGGAAGCTGTTGCGATGGGAGATCGAGCGGGCGGTCGCCGCACGCCTCGACACGAGTACGTACTACGTCTACCACGGCTCGTCGTAGCCGCTACATCAGCGCTCGCGGACGACGACGAACTCCGCGAGGTCCCTGAGGTACTCGTAGGCCTGCGTGTTCGCCGGCTCGACCCGCGAGAGCGCGGAGAGCGCCGCCTCGGACTCCGCGTGTGCGCGCTCGTTCGCCTCCTCGGGGCTCAGATCCGTGACCTGTAACAGCGAGGGCCGTGCCATCTCGGCGTCCTGGCCCGTCGGTTTGCCGAGTTGCTCCGGGTCGGCCGTGGCGTCGAGGACGTCGTCACGGATCTGAAACGCGATCCCCACCCGTTCGGCGTACTCGCCGACGGCCTCGACCGTGCGGGCGTCGGCGTCGGCCGCCACCGCCCCGACCTCGGCCGCCGCGCGAAAGAGCGCGCCGGTCTTCCGTCTCGCCAGCTCCATGTACTCCGCCTCGTCCTCCGGCCGGGCGACCAGTTCGATCGCTTCACCCTCGCCGAGTTCGACCATCGCCTCCGCGACGATCTGCATCGCCCGGGCGTTGCGCGAGAAGAGCGCGAAGGCCTCGCCGAGGTGGGCGTCGGAGGAGACGATCGCCGGGCCGTAGCCGAACGCCGACCAGGCGCTCTCGGCCCCGCGACGCACCGCCGAGTCGTCGATGATGTCGTCGATCACGAGCGACGCGTTGTGGACGAGTTCGACGCCGACGCCGAAGTCGACGGCGTCCTCCGGCGTTCCACCGACGGCCTCGCAGACGATGACCGTCATCGTCGGTCGGACACGCTTCCCACCGGAGAGAGCGGTGTGTCGGACCTCCTCTCGCAGGAGATCGGGTTCGAGTTCGGCCACGACCGCCGACAACCGCTCGTCGACGAGCGAGCGGCGACGGTCGAGGTACTCCATGGCCGACCATCGGCGTGGGCCGCGCAAGTAGGTGACGATCGATGGCGGGTTCGCGGAGGGTTCGGACGCTGTCGTCGCTCATCCGGTGATCGCCGACCCGTGCGGACGATCCGGGGCGCCGGGTACCGTCCACCGAACCCTCCGATCAGCGCC
>SKXI01000268.1 GCA_007128515.1 Halococcaceae archaeon
CCTGGGCGAGCAGCGCGTGACGGATCGGCGTGACGATCTCCTCGACGACCGCGACGTCGTACTCCGAGAGGGCGTCCAGGCTCTCGGTGACGCTCCCCTCGATGCTGTTCTCGATCGGGACGACGCCTCGCTCGTACTGGTTGGTCGCGACGGCCTCGACGATCGCCGTCACCGACTCGCGGAAGGCGACCTCGTCGGTGACCGAGCGGGCCGCTCTGTGGGAGTAGGTGCCCGCCGGTCCCAGCGTGACGGTTCGCATGGCTCTCGGTTTCCGAGGCAACAGGAAAAACGCTCGGGTGTCCAGCGCCCCCGGTTCGCGAACCGAAACGGGGCCGTACGTCGGTCGGATGCGCCGTCTTCGACCGTATCGAATCGCACCCCAGGGGAAGCGACGACCGGATGCGTCGCCGAGGCGCCCTCGAACACACACTTCGAGATCGACTCCCCTCGAGCGACCGTCACTCGTCGGCTGCCGGTTCGTACCGGATCGGGAGCGACTCGACGCCGTAGACGAACGAACTCCGGGTCGGCCGGAGCTCCACGTCGGCGAGTTCGATCCCCGCGACACGGTCGTAGAACTCCTCGAGGGCGACACGCGCCTCGAGGCGCGCGAGCGGCGCGCCGAGGCAGTAGTGGGTGCCGTGACCGAACCCGAGGTGCTGGTTCGGCGACCGATCGGGGACGAACGTCCCGGCGTCGGGGAACTGCCGCTCGTCCCGGTTCGCCGATCCCATCCAGGCGATCACCTGGTCACCCGCCTCGATCGCCTCGCCGCCGAGCACCACGTCCCGGGTGGCGACCCTGGACATCGCCTGGATAGGCGAGCGATAGCGCAACACCTCCTCGATGGCCGTCGGCAACGGCGTCTCCGCGTGCGGGTTCGAGATTCCGGCTTCGAGGAAACAGCGAACCGCGTTGACGATCAGGTTCGTCGTCGTGATGTTGCCCGCGACGAGCAACAGGATACAGGTGCCGAGGGCCTCCTCCTGGGAGAGCCGGGTTCCGTCCTCGCGTTCGGCCGTGGCGATCGTCGTCAGCAGGTCACTCCGGGGGGCCTCCCGTCGCTCTTCCAGCACCTCGAGGAAGTACGTCGCCATCTCGTACTGGGACCGCTGGTACTCGCCCTGGACCTCCTCGGCGTGTTCCTCGGCGCTCGTGGAGGCGACGAGGGCGTCCGACCACCGCTTGAAACGGTCCCGGTCCTCGGCCGGGACCCCGAGTAACTCCGCGATGACGATCACCGGCAGCGGGTAGGCGAGGTCGGAGACGACGTCGAACTCCCCGCCATCGAGCGCGTCCGCGAGCAGTTCGTCGGCGATCTCCCGGATCCGCGGCTCCATGTCGCGGATCTCGCTCGGGCGGAACTCGTCCTCGACGACGGCCCGGAGGGCGTCGTGGCGCGGCGGATCCTGGAGGAGCATCGTCTCGAAGATCAGCTCCTCCTCGGGCCGCTCGGGCGGCTGGTAGGCGGTCGATCGCCGGAGGTCCACCGAGAACGTTCCGTCGTCGTCGAGCACCCGTTTGACGTCGTCGTAGCGGAAGACGTCCCACGTTCGTCGGCTCGGATCGTACCGCACGGGTCTCTCGGCCCGCATCTCTCGGTACCAGTCGTAGGGTTCGAGCCACGCGTCCCGGCTCGAGAGTTCGTCCGGGAACGCCTGCAACCCCTGTGGATCGGCGCTGCTCATGGATCGGGGTACGGAACCGACGGGGAAATAGCCACGAGTTCTCATAGTGATTGTTGCGACTGTTTACCGGTTCGATCGCCCGACATCGCGCGGTCGATACCGGAACGACTCCCAACAATCACTATCACACACCGGGAGACCCCCTTTCGATCGACTCGACGACCCTCGCTGACGTCGACGGTCGAGCCCGTCAGGCTCACTGCCGCGGCCGCCTCCGGACCGATGCCGTTCGGACGGCCGTCGGCTCGGTCGACGACGAATTCGCAGGCCGAGACCCGTCGTATCCGGACGGCGTGACGGTGTGAATCGGGCCGAACAGGTTCGCCGGATCGTACCGGTCGTTCACCTCGACCGGACGCTCGTCCGTCCCGTCGCGCCGGGACCGTCGCTGGGGTTCGATCGTCGTTGCGTTCCTCGAAGTCCGAGAGGATCCGGCTCATTGTCGGCGAGGACGCTCCCGTCGTGGATCGCAACCCGTCGCGGTCACTCGGTCCCGTGGACAGTGTGTCGAGTACGGCCACGCGGGGGTCCGACGTGACGAGAAACCCGATATCGACAGGTGTCACACCCGCGGTCGCGGTACGTGTTGGCACGCATCAACGGTACGGGCCGGATCGACGACGGTCATCCCGGACGGAACGCTCCCCCTCCCGAACGGTTCGACCGTTCCGAACGATTTGGGGCCCGTAAAGCGCCGTACGATAACCCGTACCGAAAAGAACCGAACCGTCGCGCTACGTGATCTCGATCTCCTGGCCGCGCACCGTCGTCCGCTCTATGATCGGGAGCCGGACCTCGAGCACGCCGTTCCGGTAGCTCGCGTCGATCTCGTCCGGCTGGATCTCCTTCGGCAGGCGGAAGGTGCGGTGGTAGGTCTGTCGGCGGTTTCGCGACTCGTCTTCGTGCTCCGCGGCGACGTAGAGTCGACCCTCGTCCCAGCTGACGGACATCTCGTCCCGGTCGAAGCCGGGCATCTCGATCGTGAGCACGAACTCTCCGTCCTCCTCGTAGAGCTCTACCTCGTCCTCACCGAACCAGTTGCCGAACACTCTGCTCGGGAAGTCGGGTCCTTGCGACCATTGGCTGGTTGGTGTGGTGGGTAGCATCTGCATCACCCAGCGAGTAGTAGTGTTGCAATTCTACAAAAATTTTTCGATGGCACGTCGGCCCCCCGGAGACAGGATTGAAGTGTGATCGTCCCCCTAGTTCGAGTAGGATGCTCGACAGCTGGCTCCCCTGGCTGATCGGGGCGTTCGTCGTGGTCCACCTGCTCTGGTTCGCCTACCTGATCGGACGATGGGGCTCCGACGCACGCACCGAGGAGTCGATCCCGTGGGCGGAGCCCGGGGGTGACGCCGACCCGGAGGTCACAGCCCACTCACAGGACGTGGTCGTCTGCGAGCACTGCGAGACCGAGAACGAGGTCGGCTACCGGTTCTGTGCCGGCTGCGTCGAGGAGCTACCCGGTGGGATCACGATGCGGCGATCGGGCGGCCCGGCCTCGGGACGGGGGCTGTTCTGATCCGACGTCCGTCCCACCCGTGGTCGGTTCGTTCCTACCGACTCCTCCAGGTCGACCTCGGATCCCTGCTCCCGTGACCGCCACGTTCGTGCCC
>SKXI01000249.1 GCA_007128515.1 Halococcaceae archaeon
CGCCTCGAGGCGAGCGCGAACGTGATCTGGGGCGCCCGGATCCAGGAGGAGTACAACGGCAAGGTGCGCGTGATGGCGATCATGACGGGCGTCCAGAGCGCACAGATCCTCGGTCCGACGACACAGAAACAGGCCGACCGCTCGCGCGAGAGCATGGGCGAGACGCTGCAGTTCGACGCACAGAGCGACGGCGGCCGCGACGAGGTCGCCCAACGAAACGGCCTCGACGTCATCCGCTGAGTTTACGGCCCTCGTCTCCTTACGAACTCTCCCGCGGAGAGGGATCGATCCCTCTCCTGGTCGACCGATCCACCAGCGTCCTCCGACCTACGCCGCCTCGAGCGCCGCGAGCAACGAACACTTCCGACAGATCTCCCCGGTGGTCGTCGATCCACACCGTTCGCACTCGACGAGCTCCGTCCGCTCCTCACCGTACTCGCCCGCGAGGAGACCCGCCAGCTCCTCGTAGCCGGCCATGATCGAGTGTCTGGTTCCGGGGTGGTTCTCCTCCAGTCCGTAGAGCAGCCGCTGGATCTCGCCACGGTAGGCCTCGCTCGAATGGGGACACTCGGCCATGTGGACCGGGAGGTCCGCGAGGTGTGCGTAGAGCGCGACCTCCTTCTCGGGGACGTCCCGCAACGGCTTCGCCCGTGGGACGAACGCCGACTGGTCCGTCCGCTCGTCGAACCCGCCCAGCGAGGCCTCGAAGTGTTTGGCCATCTGGGCGAGGTCGCCCTCGAGGAAGTTCATCAGCGCGCTCTGGGCCTCGTCGTCGAGGTTGTGACCCGTGAGCAGTTTGTCCGCGCCGAGTTCCTCGGCGTACTGGGAGAGGACGTCGCGGCGAAAGACCCCACAGTACGCACAGGCGGCCATGTTCTCCGGGTCGTCCTCGACGACGTCGTCCATCCGGATCCCGAACTCCCCCTCGTAAGTGACGACCTCGTGGCGGATCCCGATCTCGTCGGCGAGTTCGACACAGGCGTCGAGGCTCCTGTCCCGATAGCCGTCGATCCCCTCGTGGATCGTCAGCCCCACCAGTTCGACCCGCGGGTCCTCGGCGAAGGTGTCGTGGAGGATCCGGGTGAGCACCACGCTGTCCTTGCCCCCCGAGAGCCCGATCACCCACGTCTCGGGATCGTCGGGCGTCGGGTCGTCGGAGAGCAGACCGTCCTCGCGTACCCGGCGCGTGACCCGGCGCTCGACCGAGGCGAGGAAGTGCTCGGAGCAGAGGTGTTGACCCGAGTACGCCGCGTGCATGACCGCCTCGCGGTCGCACTTCGTACACTCCATCGCCCGGAGCTATCCGAGCGGTGCGTATCACGGTTTCGCCCGCGGATGTATCGCATACGAATATATAAAAATTCAGTCCTGTCCGCCGGCGCCCGGTCGCCTCGCCTCGTCGAGCAGGCCCGTGAGGATCCCGGTCACGCGCTCGGGTCGGGGGACGTCCTCCATCTCCACGTCCATCGTTCCGGATCCCGCCGTGTAGAGGACGACGGTGCCGATCGAGAGCAACCGCTGGAGCACCGACTGGTTGTAGGTGGTGTTCTGCACCCGGTCGAGGCGTATCTGGGTGACGTCCCGGGAGATCAGCCCCTCCTTGACGTAGATCTCCTGGGTCGTGATGACGTACATGAGCCGCCACCACCGGAGGTAGGCGAGAGCGGCGATCGCGAGACCGGAGAGGACGACCAGTACGCCGACCGCGATCGCGGCACGCATCTCCGAGAAGAGGACGATCACGACGAGGCCGATCGCGGCGAGGACGCCCCCGGTGAGCAGTTCGGGCAGGATCGTCACCAGCGAGGGTCTGCCCGACCAGCGGACCTCCTCGCCCTCCGTGAGGTGAAGCCAGTCCTCACCCTCGAGACCGCTCATGGTCGTTCGCCCCCCACGGCTACACACGCTGACTCGCTCATCGTCCGGGCGTTCGCCTCCCGTCGACCTAAACCTTCGGCGCCTACCGACGGTATCGGGGAACGATACGTTCGGAGGGAGGGCGCCGAGCGACGAACCCGACGCCTTTTGCTCGCACGGCGACTTCCACCACCCATGGAGCGAGCGGCGGCGGTCGAACGGGTCGAGCGGCTCGTCGAGACGGTCGAGCGGGAGCGAATGCCGGTTCCGGTGCGGGAGATCTGGGTCTACGGCGACGTCGCGCTCGGTCTCGACCCGGTCGAGCGTCTCGACGTCTACCTCACGAAGGACCTCCTCCTGGGGGGCGACCGGGAGAGCGACCTCGACGGCGAGTTCGGGGTGGAGGGCATCGGCTCGACGGTCTCGGCCGAGTGGGCACGCGAGTTCCCCGAACACGTCCGGGCGAACGACAACGGCTACGCGGCCCCCGAGAAGTGTCTCGCCGCACACCTCACGGACAGCGCCGAGTCGATCCACCTGGAGGTCTGTAACGCGAGCTTCGAGGACAACGTCACCCAGCGCCTGCGGGGGGCAACGGCGCGCGAGGCCTACGAGCAGATCCTCGATCCCCGCGGGGTCTGTCTCTGGATCGACGGGACGCGAAGCGACGAGGCGTTCCGCAAACTCAGAGAGAGCGCGTTCGCCTTCCCGGTGCTCTCGGAGGCACTGGCGATGATCGGCATGGACGAGGGGGAGGCCGGGGAGGCCGCGGCGGCGATCCAGGCCTACCGACGCGAACAACGCGGCCGGAGCGTCCGCGGCGACGTTGTCTAACGACTCGTTCGCCATCGCCTGCCGTTTTCGAACCCCCTTGCGGCGGCTCTCCAACGTCTCACCACGTTCGACGCCCTCCGGACGCGTCTCGCGCGCCACGTCCTCAACCGCTTCCCGGACTATCGCGGCACCGGTGGTCGGGTCACGTCGATCGCCCCCGGTCGGCAGGAAATCCGGGTGAAACTCCCCTCCCCTGGCGGACGCGGAACTCCGTCGGCACGACCGACGGCGGGAGTATCGACGGCGCGGTCGACCCGGCCTCCACGACGATGCTCGTTCGGCTGCTCGGCGAGGGGTACGTCGTCCGGGACGAGGAGGCCGAGAGCCGGTTCGAGAAGCCCGGGCGGGGGGCGCTCTACGCGAACGTCCACGGTACCGACGAAACTCGACGCGATCCGTGCAGAGCTCCAACGGAGCGACTCGACCGACCGCGTCACCACCGTCGACCTCGTCGACGGGGAGATTCGTCCGCGCGACCGTCGGAAAGACGCTGCACGCGACGACCGACCGGAGCAAGGCGGCCTGACGGATCCGATCCGTTCAGACCAGTTCGACCCGATAGCCGTCGGCCTCGAGATCGTCCGCGAACGCCTCGGCGTCCGTC
>SKXI01000396.1 GCA_007128515.1 Halococcaceae archaeon
CGGTCCTCGGCGGTCTCGCGTCGTCTCGCCGCGAGCCGTCGTGGCGTGATCGCGAACGGACCGAAGTGGGGGTGTTCGAGCCGGCGGTTGAGCGCACTGGCGAGCGGTGCGTCGGGGACGACGACGAGGTCATAGTCGGCCACTTCGTCGTAGAGTCGATCGATCGGTTTCGCCCGCGTAATTGACACGGCACACAGGTGTTAATCCATCGTAATAAGCATATCTCCCACCCGACCTGTCAAACTCGGTTGGCTAGAAACACCATTCGGGCCGTAACCGACTGTTACAGCCCGTTCGAGCGACTGGAATATCCGAGGAACCAGCCCAAGCGACTGGTAGACGGATTCGGTCTGTTGCGGGCCGTTACGTGCCGTCTCGCTGGTTTTCGCTTGTCAAATGAACTGTCCCTTCGTCGGGTATTGATCGCCGGGTCACCCGACTGACGACTCCCTGACGAGCGACGTCACGGGTATTCTCCTCGGGAGTGATAGTCGGCGAAGGGATCTTGAGGTGGAGATCGGGATGAACGCCGTCGATCGTCGCGAGCCACCTAACGAACACACGAACGGTATCCATCCGAGTTTTGAGGCTGACCTTCGTGAGTTCGCCATCATCACGACGCCAGATTCGATACTCGTGGAGTCGGCGGCCGCTCAGGTCGTTCAAGTAATCGAGGTCGCGCTCACCACACCAGCGGACGAGATGGCCCAAACGAGACCGGTGTGAGTCGATTGTCGCTTTCGCGAGCTCTGTTTCTTTCTCTGCGAGGTACAGTTCTACGGCTGTCTCCGGGTCGATCGGTTCGAGTTCCATGGTCGTTCGGTGGCGAACCTCACGATAACGGCGATCCCGTGTGCCGGTGGAGATGCTCGACACTGAAACCCGGAAAAATCGGATAGCTTGCCAACTTTTCCGGGATATCGATTATCCCCCGTCACGCCGGTTTTCCGGCGAACGACAGTGAGCCGTGAAAACGGCACCAGGGGTTTGAATCAGGGAGTGAAGCGAGCGCGAGCGAGCGGAACGACCGTGGTTCAAATCCCGTCGCGTCCGTTCTCCGCGATGGGGGGTCGCGGCCCCCTGTGCGGGCACCCGCTCGAACGCATCCGGCCGCGAGAGTGCGTCGTGGACGAGCGACGCGCTCGTGACGATCACGAGCGGCGAACGACCGGGCAGCGCCACCTCGTCAGGTCGGCGAACCTGGCCTCGATCGCCTCGAGGAACCGAAACGGGTCGCTCCCGAACCGGAGCACGTTGAGAACACCTGGATCTGGTGGCTGCGGGATCTCCCGTTGCATACCCGAGGTACGTCTACGGCCACTTCAGGCCGTCTCTCGGAGCGACGGATACCGGTCCGGCCCTACGCGTCCGCGACCCACCGATCCGCGTAGGCGACCCCGCACGCACACCGCGCGTAGGCGTGGAGGACGCTCCCCTCGGCGTAGAGCCCACCCGCCTCCTCGTTCTCCTCCTCGACGAACGCGAAGACGAACTCGGGGTCGAGTTCGCAGTCGGGACAGCCCCCGCCGGAGAGGTCACGGGCCACCTCACCCTCCCTGTCCATCGCCTCCTGTGCGAAGGTGAAGGCGTCGAGGCCGGTCGCAGCCGTGAAGGCGTTGCGCCCGTTCTGCCCGCTCACGACGACGAGAACGCCCCCGTCGACCCGTTCCCCGTGGGCCGCGAGCTTCTCGACGCCGTCGACCGATCCTTCGGCGAGAAAGAGCGCGACGTCGTCGGGCAGTTCGCCGTCGAGGAAGTCCGCAACCCGATCGCTTCGCCCGTCGGACCCGCTCATCCGTCGAGGTCCCGTGCGATCTCCGCGAGGCTCGACTTCGGGGCCTCGACGGCCTCGTAGACGACCGTCTCGCCCGGCTCCCTGATCCCGTAGGCGAAGTCGGGCTCGATCACGTCGAGCAGCACGGAGGAGCCGAACGAGCGGTCGCTCGCGTCGAACCACTCCCGTAACCTGTTCTCGCCGTCGCCCGAGCGGGCCATCGCGGGCGAGTCGTACGCGCCGGTGATCCGTGGGCTCTGGTCGGCGAAGCCGCCGTCGATCCGGGCGTAGTACGTCACCTCGTCGAGGACGACCCGGACCACCTCGCCCTCTGGGATCGCGTCGGCCTGCTCGGCCGGGACGTCGATCCGTGGACGCGAGGCTCCGTGGCGAGCGACGGTCGCCCTGATCGTCCGGATCGAGGGGTGGTCGCTGGGGACGCGTTCGCCCATCCCGATCAGTCGTCTCCGTTTTCGTCGTCGCCCGCGAGGTGTTCCGCGACGGAGCCCTCGCCCCCTTCGGTGACCTTCACGTTGATCTGGGCGACCTCGTCGGAGACCTCCCTCCCGCGCACTGTCACGCGCTTTCGCTCGCCGCCGCGCGAGGGCTTGTAACCGGTGCCGCCGGTGAGCAGCACCTCCTTCAGGTTCGGCCCGGAGACGTCGCTTCTGAGCGGTCGGCCCGCGTTGTCCGAACCGCCGGTGACCTCGAGGGTGTAGCCGGGGAGGCCGACCGCGCTCCCGTCCACGTCCCCGCCGATCGAGACGCCGAGGAACCGGTTCGCGTCCTGTCCGTCGACCTCCACCTGATACGACTGGCCGTCCTCCGGATCGGAGACGACGACCGTGAAATCTGCCATGGGGGTTGAAAAACGGCCGCGCGTCAAAAGCACGTCGTTCTCCCGCGCACGACGCGGGCGTAGCGGACGCAGAACGACGGTTCGCCCGCGACGGCGTCGCTACGGCGACGACCCGATCGCGACCAGCGACACCGAGACGAACACGACGTGGGCCATCGCGTGTGCGACCATCGCGGCCTCATTGCTGTGTCTCCAGTAGAGCCAGCCGAAGGCGATCCCCCCGATGGCGTTGCCGACGACGATCCAGCCGACCACCTCCGTCGTCAGCTCACCGTAGACGACGAGCGCTTCGGAGGTGGCCGATCCCGAAGAGGACCGCGGCGGCGACGACGGCGGCCCACGCCAGCCCGTCGGAGAGGTCGCCGGCCCCACGACCGACCGTCCTCCAGAGCCCGAACGCGAGGACCGACATGAACCCCCAGCGTAGGAGGAGCTCCTCGGTGATGCCACCGTAGAGGAACCGCAGCGGCACCGTCGCCAGCACCGCCCGGACGGTCGCCTCGGTCTCGGGTGCGGCCGGCGGGGTCGGTGCGAGCAGCGGCTCCGCGACGACGATGAGGACGCCGGCCAGCACGCCGAGACCGATCGCGGGTTTCAGCTCGCTCCCGCACCCCTCGAGCAACGGCGTTCCGTGCGTCACCCGGTCGAGGAGGTGTGAC
>SKXI01000050.1 GCA_007128515.1 Halococcaceae archaeon
CCGCCGCCGTCCCGACCGAGAGCGGGAGGAAGAAGCTCGTCAGCCCGAATATCGCCGCGCCCTCCGGGTCCTCGGAAAAGCCCCGGAGGTCGAGTTCGAGGCCCACGGTGAAGAGCAGGTAGATCAGACCCACCTCGCCGAGGAGGATAATCGCCGAACCGTGGTCGACCAGACCGGTCCCGCCGGGCCCGAGCGCCGCGCCGAGGAGCACGACGCCGACGATGCCGGGCTGGCCGAGTCGTTTCACCACCAGCGGCCCGATCAGGAAGGCGGCGATGGCGAGCGTGAAGACGAACACCGGCTCCTCGATCGGTATCTCCGGCACCTCGAGGAAGACGGGACGGGGCATCAGCTCAGACGGCTCCGGCGGACACCGGATCGCGTGCGAACGAACGATCATTACGATTCGGCCTACGTTTGTGAACGATCGTCGTATTATCCGGGCGAGAGGGCACGTTCGGTTCGCGATTGACCAGCGACGTTGATAAGCCTATGGAAACCGCCGTCCCCGTCCGTCCCGCGGCGGCGGGCTGTGTCCTCGCTCCGAGAGGCGTTCGGCGATCGTACCCCTGCCCCCGGTGTGTGATCGGCGGGGCGCCTCTCGGAGCGACGGTCCCCGATCGGCAGCACGGTCGCGAGGGCGGAGAGCGAGAGCGCCGCCAGACGTGCGACGAGCCCACCGATCGCGTGCGAGAGCGAACTCGTCGACCAGGTACCCACGGCGACGACCCCCGGGAGTGCGAAGACCCCCGCGCCGATCTTCGTCCCGCCGCCCATCGTCCTCGCCTCGACGACCCCGGGGTCGCGAGCGGTTCCCCCTCGCTCACGAAGCCACCCTCCGGGCCGAGACCTGCTCGTTCGGCCCGTGGGAGGTGTCTCCGGACGCCGGACTACCGATAGCCATCCGATTCACCGGACGACCGTCACGGGTGTCGGCGAGCGACGGACGACCGTCTCGGCGACGCTCCCGAGGAGGAGCCGTTTCGCGCCGGTGTTGCCGCGGCTGCCGATCACGATCAGATCGACGGCCTGTTCGTCGGCGTACCCGACGATCGCGTCGGCCGGGCTCCCCGTGGCCGTGGCGGTCGAGACCTCGACGCCGTGGTTCGACGCCTGGGTCCGGGCCTTCGAGAGGAGCTCCTCCGCTTCCTCCTCGATCGTCTCCTGGACCCCGTCGTGGGCGACCCCCGCCGCCTCCCCACCGCCGTAGCCGTAGATGTCCGTGGGGTCCATCGCGTGGAACACGACGATCGCGTCGCTCGCGTGCTGGGTGAGGGCGTACTCCAGCGCCTCGCGGGAGTCGGTCGAGTCGTCGATCGGGACGAGGACGGTACGGGTCATACCCAGTGGGTATCGATGGCGGTACAAAAGCGTCGACGCGGCGACTGCCGACCGTCTTCGGGCCGCGGAGAGTGTCCGCGACTGGAACGGGATCGACCGGTCAGGTGCCCGCGGGGCGTTCGGTCGGTCGCCCGCTCTCCCGTGCCCGTGCGGCCCCGCCCAGGAGTTCGACCTCGTGGCCGGGCCGGTCGGTACAGCTCTTCGTCCCGCCGACGGTCCGGATCTCACCCTCGTCGGAGACGTAGACCGGGGCGATCCGCCCGCAGACCCGACAGCGACCGACGTCCTTCGTCCGGTCCTCGTGAACGGAGCCCATCGCTAGAGGTCCCTTCTCGCGGTGCGGTCGTCTCCCACGGCCCCTCCCTGGTAGAGGGTTCTGGCGGTCTCGCAGTGGAGACAGCCGTCGATGCGGTCGTCGTTGTCGCCGAAGACCCGGGCGAACTCGGGGGTGACGAACCCCTCACATGAGTTACAGAGTGGCATTCGTATCAGTAAGACGTACTTCCCGGCGAACCCGGGTAATCCCTCTGCCTGCAGGTTCCGGTCGAGACACCGGGAGGGCACGTCCGGGAGGGAGCCCCGGTCGCGACGGCGTCTCCCGGTTCGGGGTGGGATCGGAACGGTTTCGATCACCTCCGGAACCTGTGCGTCGATCGACACAGTTCCGGAGAGGAAGGGTTCGTCTTCACGGCCGACTCGGCCGTCGGTTCGGTCGGCCGATGCTGGTCCGGTCGGACCCGTCCGGACGACACGTCGTGTTGAGTATCGTAGGGGTTCGTGGCGTTCCCAGTTCGGAACCAGGGAAGAGGATCGGGTGAGCGGCCACCGAGATCCCCGGTTGGGTACGGTGATCCCTCTCGATCAGACGTCGCCGACGAGGTCGGAGAACTCCTCGATCGGGATGATCTCGTTCGTCTCGGTCGAGAAGCCGTAGCTGCCGATCGTGATGGCGGCCCGTGCCGCGGCGTCGCGATCGGGCGCGTCGACGATGAGCACGAAGTCCACGTCGCCGAGGACGGCGTAGGAGCGGACCACCTCCACGTCGAACTCCTCTAGCTTCTCGCGGAGGTCGCCCCAGAGCCCCGCTAACTCCTGGGCGTTCTGGACGTGCTGATCGAGTTTCACCTGCACGAGGTACTCTGCCATGGCCGACGTAGACGACCCAGGGGTGAAGCCGCTTTCGGAGCCGTCGGGTCCCTCGGCCAGCGGAGGCTTTCTGTGGGGGTGAGAGCGATAGAACTAACCCGATCCGAGGGACACCGCGACCATGCCCGAGTCGCTTCCGGTGCAGCTGCTCATCGGGGTCTACGTCGGCGTGCTCACGGGGGTGTTGCCGGCGCTCGTCTCGTGGGCACTCGGTTTCTCGTTCAAGTACATCACGGGGGTGACGATCCCGGGGCTCGCGGTCGTCGCGGTCGGCGCGGCGCTCGCGGGTGTCTCCGGGGGGCTACTCGGCCTCCTCGACCCCGAGATCGCGGAGACGCCCGTGGCGGTGACCGCGGTGTTGATCGTGCTGATGGCGTCGCTCTGGGCGCACGACCAGGGCGACAAGACCGCCCAACAGGTGCCGAGACGGCTCACACTCGCCACGATCAGGGATCGGACCTTACCGACGGACCTCGTCGAGCGCGTCGGTGGCTTCGGCGAGGTGAGTATCGAGGTCGAGACGGTCGACGAACACACCGAGGGGGAGCTCTCCGAGGAGCTACGGGAGGCGATCGTCGGCGAGCGGTTCCGGTTCCCGGCGGAGCTGACCGTCGGCGAGATCGAGGGCCGACTCGCCGATCGTCTCGCGGCGCTCCACGACCTCGCGGACGTCTCGGTCTCGATCGACGGCCACGGACGGGCGAGCGTCCTCGCCGCGCCGGCCGGCGCGCGACTCTCGCGGCGGCTCGGGGTGGACCAGCGGGCGGTCACGGTCCGGTCGCTCGTCCCGCCGGGGCTCGC
>SKXI01000032.1 GCA_007128515.1 Halococcaceae archaeon
CGGCGGCTACGAACTGACGGTGCTGGCGGTGGGGGCGCTGGTGCTCTCGACGGTCTGGCTCGCGAAGGGGATGCGCGGCGGGGAGATCCGCGGCTGCCCCGTCGATCCACGATAGGCGGGGTGGGCCAAACTATATGGCCGTCATCGACGAGTGACGAACGACTACGATGGAGTATCCAGATCCGAGCCACGGAACCCGGCTCCTCGTCTCGCCCGGGAAGGTCGTCATAGGGAAGGGTGCGGTCGAACGCACCGGGGAGTACGCCTCGCTCTACGGGAAACGGGCGCTGGTCGTCGCCACGGAGCAGATCTTCGAGATCCACGGCGACCGCCTCCTCTCGGTCCTCGACGCTGCGGGGGTAGCGGTCGTCACCTACACCGACGTTCAGCCGGACCCGACCGTCGAGAACATCGAGGCGGCGTACGAACGCTGGGAGGCCGAATCCTGCGACGTGATCGTCACGCTCGGTGGCGGCTCGTCGATCGATGCCGGAAAGGGCGTCGGCATCCTCGCGACGAACGACGGCGAGATCCGCGACTTCGGCGTCGACAGGGCGGGCTACGAGGGCGTCCCGAACCCGACACCGCCGCTGATCGCGGTGAACACCACTACCGGGACCGGGAGCGAGGCGACCCGGTCTGTCGTCGTCACCGACGAGGCGAGCGCGACGAAGTTCCTCATCGTCTCCCAGAACGTCGTGCCCGACGTCGCGATCGAGGACCCCGAACTCGTTCGCACCCTGCCGAGGAGCCACACCGCGTTCACGGGGATCGACGCGCTCACACACGCGATCGAGGCGTTCGTCTCGGTGAAAGCCTACGGCGTCTCCGACGACTTCGCACGAAACGCGATCCGGCGGATCGCCGACTCCTTCGCGAAGTCGTGGGCGAACGGCGACGACCTGGAGGCGCGCTCGGAGATGCTCGTCGCCCAGCTCCAGGCGGGCCAGGCCTTCACGAACTCCTCGGTCGCGCTGGTCCACGGGATGGCCCGGCCGCTCGGCGCACAACTGCACCTGCCTCACGGCCTGGCGAACGCGATCCTGTTGCCCTACGTGATGGAGTTCTCGGCGATGGCCGCGCCGGAGAAGTACGCGGAGGTCGCCCGGATCTTCGAGATCGCGGGCGAGGAGACACCCGACAGGGTCGCCGCGGACCTCGCGAGCGAGGCGGTACTCGACCTCTGTGAGGACGTGAGCCTCACGTCCTATCTCGACGAGTTCGGGGAGATACCGACGCGTGAGGAGTACCTGGAGGTCGTCCCGAAGATGGCACAGGACGCCCTCGACTCCGGCTCGCCCGACAACAACCCGCGAAGGCCGACGAAAGGCGAGATCGAGGCGCTGTTCGTCACCGTCTACGACGACGCGCTCGACCCGGAGGGCCCCCGGCGGTCGTAAGTCGGGGAAACCGCGAAGAACCGACCCGAACCCGGCTCTCTATACGTCGTCCGTCGGACAGTGCGGACAGGGATCGATACGGAGGAGCGTTCCGCGCACCCTCACAGTACCACTTCGGATACCGGCGGTCGGGATGGTTCGACGCGGCCGTGGTACCGAACGACAGGGGGAGAGATACGCGAGCGCTTTCCGGTGAGAGTGCTCCGAGGGACGGGCCGGAGGTCAGTTCCGCTGCCGGTCACGGCTCCGGCCGACGATCCAGTGGAGTTCGGCGATCCGCTGGCGGGTCAGGTCGGTATCCGTACCACGGAGCCCGGTGGTGATCGGTTCGAGTTCGTCCAGCCGTCGTCGGGGGTCCTCGCCGGCGAGCGTCCGCGAGAGTTCCTCGACGCGGACGTCGAGTCGGGTGAGGTTCTCCTCGGACAGGTCGTACTCCCTGACCCGCTCCGCCCGACGTCGGTGGTCGTCGATACGGTCGTGGAGCTCTTCGGAACTTCGAGATGCCGAGAAGGCGTTCATTGGGGATGAGTACTCGCTCACGAGTAAAGAGGGGCACGGTCGACGGCGTCACGGCCCCACGGTACCGGGTCACGTGCGAGCGGACGACGCGCTCGGGCGACGGTTCACCCGTCGGCGGTTCGTCGGCCGGGGCCGCCGGTAGAGTTATCAGGGCACGCGACAGCCACGACGGATGGGCCGTCTGGAGTTCGACGTCGACGGTACCGTCTTCACCGCGGACGTACTCCCGGGGGAAGCGCCCGAGTCCGTAGACGCCCTCCTCGAGCTCTTACCGCTCGAATCGACGCTCGAGCACGTCCGCTGGAGCGGCTACGCGACCTGGGTGAACATCGACGAGGTCGACCTCCCCGACCTCCCGCGGGAGAACCACACCGTCTACCCCTCACGGGGGGACGTGCTGCTCTATCCGGGGTACAGAAACGAACAGGAGATCCTGCTGGCCTGCGGGCCGACCTGTTTCAAGAGCCCCGCGGGCGAGCTCGCGGGCAACCACGTCGCGACGCTCGACGCCACCCGGGACGAGCTACTGAGCCTCGAAGAGAGCACGCTACGGGAGGGGGCGAAACCGATCGCGATCCGGGAGGTGTAGGCGAAAGCCGGCAAGCGCACCGGAGAACCGTCACGGCCTTGCGGCCACCCGACGACGCCTAGACGAACCTCCTCCATGGCCGATGCGACCTGGCGGTACCGGCACACCGTCCTCACGCTCTGTACGCTCGCGCTCTTCGCGACGATGGTCGCGCGGCTGGCGATCAGCCCGCTCGTTCCCGCGATCACCGAGGAGTTCGGCGTCTCGAACGCGGTCGTGGGTCTCGCGCTCACCGGGATGTGGCTGACCTACGGGCTCGCACAGTACCCGAGCGGCGTGCTCGCCGATCGCTACGGCGAGCGCCCGGTGATCCTCGTCGCCGTCTTCGGAACCGCGCTCGGAAGCCTCCTGATCGCGCTCGCCCCCGTGTTCGTGCTCTTCGCACTCGCGACGGTCGTCCTCGGGGCGCTCGCGGGGCTTCACTTCAGCGTCGCGACGACGCTGCTCACGCGCACCTACGACGACGTCGGTACCGCCATCGGACTGCACACGCTCGGTGGCACCGGTGGGGGGCTGCTCGCGCCGATCCTCGCGGCCTGGATCGGTGCGCGCTACGGCTGGCGACTCGGCGTCGCCATCGGCGTGGTCGTCGCCGTGCCCGTCTTCGCGCTGTTCGCGTGGAAGGTCCGCCCGACCGAGCCGCGACGGCCCGACCTCGACGTGCGAGAGCAGTTCCGTCTCGAGCCGCTCAGGGGAACGCTCTCGCGGCCCGAGATCGCCTTCACCGTCCTGATCGCCGTGATCATCACCTTCGTCTGGCAGGGGCTGGCCTC
>SKXI01000462.1 GCA_007128515.1 Halococcaceae archaeon
AGAATCGTTCTGCAGTGATCGACCATTCGATCGGTAAACTCGGTCGTGATGCGTCCCTGTGGGTTCGCCACTGCCCGGTGTGTGACGGTTCCGATGACCCACGGAGAGCAGTACGACGACTCGTTCGGGTTCCGTCCCGTCAGCCACTCGTCTCCGACTTCGTAATTCGCCGGGAGATCGTTCGTCGTCAGTGCCGCACAGACGTACTCTTCGCCGGGATACGGGAGCCCCTCGGCGACCAGGACCAACCAGCGGCGTGGATCCGAACCCCGTCTGAACGGATCGGGAGCCCAGAAGACGTCCCCTCTCCGATAGGCGTCACTCACGCCTGTCACGCGGATCGACCGCGTACTCCTGCCACTCGTCGTACTCGAACGGAACCGTTTCGTGACTCTCCGCGACGTCGCCGGCGTGGGCCGTCGCTGCATCGATACTCTGGACGTGGTCGCTGATACGCCAGTATCTCCCCTTGTGGTCCACCTGTCCACCCTCTCGAAGTCGTACGAGCGTCGGTCCGACAGAGCCGCGCTTGACCTCGGTCGCCTCCACGATCTCGGTCTGAGTGAACGCCTTGTCGGCGTGCGCTTCGAGAAACGCGAGTATCTCGTCCGCGTTCGTTCCCGGCCCCGGATCGACGTCCCCCTCGTCGATCTCCTCGAATCGATCCGCGCTGATCGGCATTGCCGTGTATCACCTTGTATCGGATGTACTAAAAGGCCTCCCCACCCCCGCCCTACTTCCGCTCCCTCGGGCGTGGAACCGTCTACGTCGCGTGAACCACGGCGACCGGCGGAGCCTACCACCCGACGATTCGTCGGCCCGTCCCGCCGGATCGGAGTTCGGCGAGCGAGACCGGGTGGACGTACGTCCCGGCGCGTTCGCGGTGCCACCACTCTCCCGTCTCGCGTCGCTCCTCGGGCGTCGTGAACCGGTAGCGATACCGGAGCACCCTGATCCGCTCCGGGGGTTCGTCGACGAACGGGTTCGATCGCAGGAGCGAGAGGGTCGCCCCGTCGTCCTCTAGCAGCGCCTCCAGAAACGCGAGGACCCACCGCTGGCGGGGGCCGGGCACCGGACGCATCGCGGCGAACCAGAGCTGCCAGTCGAGCCGGAGGTGGTACGGCGCCCACTGCGGGGGGCGCTCCTCGGTGTGCACCGGCTGGCCCGCGAACTCGTAGGCCTCCCACTCGTCCTCGTCCGGGTTCTCTACTCGAGTGCCCTCGACGACGAGCTGGTAGCGCTCTCTCGTGATCGAGCCGAACGCCCCGTAGGCGTTGACGAGGTGTAGCGGGTCGAAGGAGGTGTTCATCACCTGGGCCGACGAGAGCGTATTCCGTATCGGGCGGACGCTCAAAACGACGACCACGACCGCGACGATCAGGGCTAGCCCCTCGAGGTACAGCGGCGTCGGGGCGGTCGCTGGCGACTCGACGGGGAGGGCGGCCGTGAGCACGCCGTCGCTGAACGTGGCGACAGCCTGGACGATCGTGAGCGCGTTCAGCCACGCGAAGTTGCCCGTGCCCATGAGCCAGAGCTGGAAGCCGATCGTGACGACGCCGGCGATCGCGGCGGAGGGCTGGGGAGCGAAGTAGAGGAACGGGATCGCGAGCTCGACGACGTGGTTTCCCAGTACCTCGACCCGGTGAAAACGGTCGGGGAGGTGGTGGGCGAACCAGCTTCCGGGGTTCGGCATCGGCTGGGTCTCGTAGTGGTAGTCCATGCAGGTCAGCTCGCGCCAGCAGTCGTCGCCGCGGAGCTTGATGAGCCCCGCGCCGAACATGTTGCGAAAGAGCACCCAGCTGATCAGCCAGAGCACGACCGTCGGCGGTTCGGTCGCCCCCGCGCCGAGGAAGATCGCGAGGAAGCCCGTCTCGAGCAGCATCGACTCCCAGCCGTAGCCGTAGAAGAGCCCCCCGGCGTTGACGAACGAGAGGTACAGCGCCCACATCGCCGCCCACAGCAGCATCGACGCGGGGACGGCATAGGGCTCGGGGAACCAGTACGGGAGTCCGAGCAACGCGGCGAGCGAGAGCGCGACGCCGGTCCACGCCGCGACCCCGATCGCGCGGTCGTCGGGCCACAGGGAGAAGATGCTCGGCCGGTCCCGGAACGACGTCGTCTCGACGTACCGGTCGATCGGGAGCAGTCCCTCCTCGCCCGCGAGCGGGCGGAACTGGCGCGCAGCGACGAGGAAGGCGAGCAGGTAGATCAGGGCGAGCCCGCGCTGGAGGACGAAGCGAACGAGCCAGTAGCCCTCCGCGCCCCACGGCTCCATGGGTCCCCGAGTGCCGAGAGCGGTAAAGGAGTGACGCGGAGCCTGCGACCGACCGGGTTCGACACGCGCCGTGAACCCCGACGTGGCCGGGGCCCACCTTTATTCCCGATCGCGGGGTATCGTCCCGCATGGAGTTCGCCGTCGTCCAGGGCGACATCGCGGAACAGGAGGCCGACGCGCTCGTGAACGCCGCTGGGACGAGCCTACGGATGGGATCGGGCGTCGCGGGAGCCCTCAGGCGGGGTGCGGGCGAGGAGATCAACGAGGAAGCGATGGCGAAGGGACCCGTCGACCTCGGCGGGGTGGCCGTCACCGACGGCTACGACCTCGACTGCGAGTACGTGATCCACGCCGCCGCGATGCCCCACTACGGCGACGGGCAGGCGACCGCCGAGAGCATCCGCGACGCGGCCAGAAACAGCCTGGAGAGGGCCGACGACCTCGGCTGCGAGTCGCTCGTGCTCCCGGCACTGGGCTGTGGCGTCGCCGGCTTCGACCTCGCCGAGGGCGCGCAGATCATCGCCGAGGAGATCGACTCCTACGAGCCAGCCTCCCTCGCTGACGTCCGGTTCATCGCCTACAGCGATGGGGAGTACGAGACGGTCGAAGGGGTCGTCGACGAGCTCCGGGAGGCGTGAGGTTCAGAGCTCGCCGCTCGCGCCCAGCTCCCTGATCTCATCCGTCCGCTCGCGGATCGCCGCCAGTTCGTCGCCACGTTTGCGGTCGACGTGGCTGTACATCAGCCCCATCCGGTAGTTCTCGCGCAGGCGCTCCTCGTTCCGTGCGAGGAAGTCCCAGTAGAGCGCGTTGAACGGACAGGCGTCCTCGCCGACGGTCGCGTCGGCGTCGTAGCGACACCCGGTACAGAAGTCGCTCATCCCGTCGATGTAGTTCGCCGAACTCGCGTACGGCTTCGAGGAGAGCGCGTCGGTGCCGAACGACCCCATCCCGACGACGTTCGGCGTCGTGACCCAGTGATAGGCGTCGACGAA
>SKXI01000471.1 GCA_007128515.1 Halococcaceae archaeon
CCGAGATCGACCTCTACCGACGGGACAAGTTCTCCGGCTTCTGACGGCGAACCCGGACTCGCCTCCGAGACGAGGGCCGCCTGGGGTATCGAGATAGCCACCGGCGTGCACCAGTCCGACGGGATCTGTGGCCCCGTCGAGTGAGAGGGCGTCTTCCCGCTCGTCCGATCGATCCCGCTCGGCGTCGCGCTCGAACGGACCGGTGCGATCGCCTCTCTCGCCTCCGACGTCGTCGGGGTCGCGGCGCCCTTTCGGTCGTCGTCGATCGGGCGTCCTCTCTCGCCATAGGTCGACCACCGAGGTCAGCAGCCGTATGCGATCGTGATGCAACTCGTTCCGGTCCGGGCCATCGCGGTGGTCACCACTAAATGGTAAACAATGGAGTTCCTTACCATACAAGGCCAACCCTTATCCACCTCGGGTCACTCCTCCCGAGTGCGAATCGGGTCACGTTTCACGCCGGAATCGGCTCCGACGACGACCCACACCATCGAACGACGCAACCATGACGAACACAACTACTCCCATCGAAGCGGCCTTCGAGATGCAGCGAGAATCGATCAAACAGAGCCAGCAGCTCTTCGAAAAGGGCCTGGAGCTCCAGCAGAACGTGCTCGAGACGTTCATGTACAACGGTATCAACGCGGGCCGGTCGGCACAGACGCAGGGTGCCGAGCTGCTCCAGCAGCTCGCCAACGCCCAGCTCGACGCCGTCGAGTCGGCCGTCGACGAGGACCGGATCCGCTCGGCGATGAACGAGCAGCTCGAGCAGAACTCGAGGCACACCCAGCAGCTGCTCAACGCCCAGTACGAGCAGGGCGCACAGCTGTTCCAGCAGCTCGTCGACGCCCAGTTCGAGGCCTTCGAGTCGGCCGTCGACGAGGAGGAGTACCGCTCGGCGATGAACGGTCAGTTCTACGACTTCGAGGCGTCACAGGAGCGGGCCTGGGACGAGTTCGAGTCGGGATTCGTCGAGGCGTTCGACGAGCTGAGCGAGCAGCAAAAGCGAGTCGTCGCCCGGTCGGTCGGCACGTTCCTCGACGCACAAGAGAACGCCGAACAGCAGACGATCCAGGGCGTCCAACAGGCAGAGGCGGTTCAGCAGCAGGGCCAGCAGACCGCAGAGGTCATCCAGACACAGACCGAGCAGGCGGCCCGAGCGGCCGGAGAGGCGACCGAAGTGGCTGTCGAGTCGGCCGAGGAGACGACCGAAGAGATCGCCGAGTCGACCGAAGCAGTGACCGAGGAGATCGCCGGGTCCGCCGAGGAAGCCGCGGACACGAACGGTCGCGACGGTTCGGCGCTCGAGGCCATCGAGGGGCTCGGCGAGACGTACGCCGACAGACTGCACAGCTACGGGATCGAATCGATCGAACAGCTCAGCCAGGCGAACAGCGAGACGGTCGCGGACGTCGCGGACATCTCCGAGAGTCGCGCGAACGAGTGGATCACGAACGCTCAGTCCCAGGCGTAAATCCCTCTCGATCGGTTTCTTTTCGACGGAGACGAGTTCCCCGTAGCGTAGTACGTGTCCCTTCGGGATCGGAGCGACCACCGATCGTCCGACTCGAAGAGCCCCTGCCGCGCTCTCGAGGACGACGCGCTGGAGACGGGAGCGACGCCCCCGTCGTTCTCGGATACGTCGTTTCGCGACACGGGCACGACCGTGCGCGGGACGGGTCCGCGAGGAGTATCGGTGCGTTCATCCGATCGTTTTCGAGGACACCTCGTCGGAACTCGATCGAAGCTTCCCTCGTCTCCGGGTCGCGAGGAGCCGAACACGAGACGGACGGTTCGGTCCTCCGACGCCGACGACTTCCAGTGAGGTCGTCGCGGGCGAGTAGCAGATCCCGACTGCCGGCCCGGAGGACCCGACGTCGGTGGACGACGAGTCCCGTCGAGACGAGAGACCGGTCGTTCTCGTCGAAATCGGCACGTAGCGACGCGTCCCGACGGACACGCTGATACACAGCGTGAACTCGACACGAATTCGGCAATTCGTAAGATCGCTTCGGCTGTAGCGGAGGGTTCGTTACCGACTTGGACAATATTAATAGGCCAAAGCCGCAATCGCCGGTGATGAGTAGAACCAACCAGGACTGGTGGCCGAACCAGTTGAACCTGAAGATCCTCGACGAGAACGCTCGCCGCGCTGGTCCGATGGACGAGGAGTTCGACTACGCCGAGGAGTTCGAGAAGCTCGACTACGAACAGCTGAAGGCGGACATCGAGGACGTGATGACGACGTCCCAGGAGTGGTGGCCGGCGGACTACGGCCACTACGGGCCGCTGTTCATCCGGATGGCGTGGCACAGCGCCGGGACGTACCGCATCAGCGACGGTCGCGGCGGCGCGGCCGGCGGGACGCAGCGTTTCGCACCGCTGAACAGCTGGCCGGACAACGCGAACCTCGACAAGGCACGCCGCGTGCTCTGGCCGGTCAAGCAGAAGTACGGCGACAGCCTCTCGTGGGCCGACCTGCTCGTCCTCTCCGGGAACGTCGCCCTGGAGTCGATGGGCTTCGAGACGTTCGGCTTCGCGGGCGGGCGAGAGGACGCCTTCGAGGCCGACGAGGCCGTCGACTGGGGGCCCGAGACCGAGTGGGAGACGGCCGACCGCTTCGACGAGGAGGACGAACTCGAGCACCCGCTCGCGGCCACGGTCATGGGGCTCATCTACGTGAACCCGGAGGGGCCGGAGAGCAATCCGGATCCCGAGTGGTCGGCAGACCGGATCCGACAGTCGTTCGGCCAGATGGCGATGAACGACGAGGAGACGGCGGCGCTCATCGCCGGCGGCCACACCTTCGGGAAGGTCCACGGCGCCGAGGACCCCGAGGAACACGTCGGTCCCGAGCCCGAGGCCGCCCCGATGGAGGCCCAGGGCCTCGGCTGGGAGAGCAGCCACGGCTCCGGAATGGGCGCCGACACGATCACCAGCGGGATCGAGGGGCCGTGGAACGCCACGCCGACCCAGTGGGACATGGGCTACCTCGACAACCTGCTCGACCACGAGTGGGAGCCCGAGCGGGGTCCTGGCGGCGCGTGGCAGTGGACCACGGTCGACGGCTCGCTCGACGGCGTCGCCCCGGGCACCGAGGATTCCTCCGAGAAGGAGGACGTGATGATGCTGACGACGGACATCGCGCTCAAGCGCGATCCCGAGTACCGGGAGATCATCGAGGGCTTCCGGGAGGACCCACAGCGGTTCCAGGACGCCTTCGCGAAGGCCTGGTACAAGCTGATCCACCGCGACATGGGCCCGCC
>SKXI01000353.1 GCA_007128515.1 Halococcaceae archaeon
GCCCAGGAGGAGTACATGGGGAGCTGGGACCACGGCACGTAGCGCCGGACGACGGAGCCGACTCGAGCGTGGTGCGTACAGTTAACACGCCTCAGTGAGTACGTAGTGCGACCCGAAACGCGGCTCCCGCGCCGATCGATCTCGCGGTCGGGGGACGGTCGCTCGTCGGCGCGCGGTGGGACGTGATCGGGGGCGGAGACCGACCGATGACCGGAGACAGCGGGCTCAGCGCGTGGGGGACCGGGTCGGACGAGGAGGGCACCACCGACGCGCACCCGACGCGCACCGTGATCGATGAGACGGCGACCGACGACCGGCGGACCGGGCGGACGATCCCCGACGGGGGTATCGACCCCGCGTTCGCCGACCGAACGCTCGACGCCGCCCCGATCGGGATCGTGGTCACGGATCCCTCGATGGAGGACAACCCGATCGTCTACGCCAACGAGGGGTTCCGTCGGCTGACCGGCTACGGGGACGAGGAGATCATCGGCCGGAACTGCCGGTTCCTGCAGGGCGAGGGGACGGACCCGGAGCCGGTCTCGGAGCTACGGGCGGCGATCGAGGCGGCCGAACCCGTGACGGTCGAACTCCGAAACTACCGTCACGACGGCAGCGCCTTCTGGAACCGCGTCAGCATCACGCCGCTTTTCGACGACGACGGCGACCTCACCTACTTCGTGGGCTGCCAGGAGGACGTCACCGGGCGGGTAGAGCGCGAGCGGATGCTCTCCGGCCTCCACGCCGCGGTCCCCTCGTTCATGCGCGCCGAGTCGGTTCGAGCGGTGAGCGACCTGGCGGTCGAGACGCTCCTTTCGGTCTCGGAGCTCTCGGTCGCGTCGGTCTACCGGCTCGACGAGCGCTCGAACGGCCCCCGCCCGCTCGCTCACGACACGGCCCGGGGGACGGCCGCCGAGGAACCAGTGGATCTCGCGGACCCCGACGACCCGATCCGGGCCGGGTCCGCCGACGACGAGGCCGGGGGGTCGTCTCGCGTCGCCTCGGTGGAGGCGGACGGTCGCGACGGGCGACGTCTGACCGTCCCGGTCGGCGATCACGGGCTCCTCGTCGCGGGGAAACCGGGCGCCGTCTCCGCCGTCGACCGCGAGTTCGTCGAACTCCTCGCCGCCACCGTCGAGGCGGCGTTCGATCGGCTCGACCGCGAAGCCGAACTCGAACGGCGGAACGACCGGCTCGCGGAACTCTCGCGGATCAACACGGTCATTCGGGGGGTGATCCGGTCGGTCGTCGCCGCGGAGACCCGGTCGGAGATCGAACGGGCGGTCTGCGAGCGCTTCGCCGCGACCACTCCCTTTACGGCCGCGCTGGTCGCCGTCTATCGCGACCACGCCGGTGAGGTCCTGGTCAGCGAGGCGGTCGGGATCGACACCCCCGTGAGACACCCGACCGCGGACACGGACGATCCCTGGGTCGACGCCGCCGTCCGGGCGACGGGGAACCGAACGGTCGAGACGGTCGAACGCGAGGGGTCGGGTGCGTCCCGGTCGTGGGCGGTGGCCGCCGCGGTCCCGATCACCGCGGGAGGGACGACCTACGGCGTGCTGGTCGTCTTCACGGCGGCGGCGGAGCCGTTCGACGCCGAGTCGAGAGCGGTGCTCTCGGAGCTGGGGGAGACGGTCGGTCTCGCCATCCGCGACCTGGAGAGCCGGCGGGGGCTGCTCGCGGAGACCGTCGTCGAAATCGCGGTCGAGATCGACGGGGCCGACTCCCCACTCGGCGCCGCCTCGGACCGTCTCGGCTGCCGCCTCTCGGTCGACGGGTTCGTCCCGATCGAGTCGAACAGGGTGCTCTACTCGGTCACGGCCTCGGGCGTCTCGATGGACGCCCTCACCGCCTCGCTCGAGGACTTGGGGCGGACGGGAGAGTGGGAACTCGTTACCGGGACCGACGACCGTGGCGTGTTCGTCGCGGATACCCACCTCTCCAGGCTCGTCGGACTGCTGCTCGACCACGGTGGGGTCCCCCACTCCGCGGTCGCGACGGACGGACGCCTCAGGCTCGTCGCGCACGTTCCGCCCGAGACGGATCACGCTCGTCTCTTCGACGGCATCGAGACGGTCTCCCCGAGCGTCACCCTCGTCGGGAAGCGGGAGGTCGAGCGTCCGTCCCGGTCGGTCCGAGAAGGCCCCGAGGCGTTCACGGACCGGCTCACCGACCGACAGCTGAGTGTGCTCCGGGCGGCGTACCACGCCGGCTACTTCGAGTGGCCCCGCGAGAGCACGGCGGAGGAACTCGCCGACTCGATGCGGATCAGCTCCTCGACGCTCCACTTCCACCTCCGGCGCGCGTTGGCGAAGCTCCTCGCGGAGCTCCTCGACCGTCCGGAGCACGGCGACTCTAGATAGTTGCATACCACCTTTCTGTCCCTGCGTGACGAACGGACGTTCGAGGGGAACGGATCCGGCGGGTGACCACTCGTGCCTCTGACGGTTCCCGACGCCGGTGACCCCTTGATTTCTAGCGGGTGTCGATGCGTCCGTGAGAGCGATACCCGGGTCGGTGAGGAGAGCGCCCGTAGCGACGGGTGTGCGAGGACGGAGGTGGCGAGCAGGAGGACGCCGACTCCGAACCCGGCCATACCGACGCGCGGACCGAACGAGGCGGCGACCGTACCGCCTGCGAGCGATCCGATCGGAACCGCCGCGGCGGAGGCCGACCCCATGACGCTGCTGACGCGGCCGCCGTACTCGTTCGCCGGTGCGGACTGGACGACCGTCGCGAGCTGGACCACTATCGTACCGCCGGGACGAGCGCGAGCGCGACGAGCCTCAGCAGAACCGTCCCCCCGAGCAGATCGCCCCCCTCGTACAGCCGATCGAGGCACGCGGGTCGGTGGTCACTTCGAACCGGTGGCGTCGCCGCGGGGACCGAGAGCGTCGCGAACACGAGCGCCGCGAAGGCGAACGTCACGGCGTCGATCACGAACAGCACGACCGTCGCCGTGAGATGCCCGACGACGTACGCGAGGGGAACCGCCGAGACGACGACCGCCTGGATCGTCTGGTTCCGGACGAGGGTTCGACGGATCGACCACCGGTCCACGAGCGGTCCGGTGAGAAACTAGAGCGCCGAAAGAGCCATGGTCAGGAAGCCGGCGAGCCCGGTGACGAAGGGATCGCCGCCAACTCGTGGACGATCCACAGCGCCCCGACGAAGGTGAGACCGTCGCCGACGGTGGTGACGATCCGACCGACCGTGAGCCGTCGGAAGGCGCGGCTGTGAAACGGTCCGCCAATCGAC
>SKXI01000323.1 GCA_007128515.1 Halococcaceae archaeon
ATCGAACAGGCCCCGAAGGGCCCCCGCGCGACGAACGTCGTCCGCAGCTGAGGCCGACCCGGGCGTCGCATCGCGCGACGCCGGATCGGTTTTTCCGTTCTTTCACACCCCGGAGAGACGGCTCCAAGCGGAGCCGTCGTGGGTGGTTTCCACCCCTAGCCGGAGCTCTATCAGCCCGACCGCGTCCGTTCGTAGGCCGCGCCGCCGAGACAGCCGATGGGTATCGTCAGCCAGAACGTCCACAGGAACGCGGCGAAGCCGACGAGCGCGACGAACCACCCCGCCTCGGCCAGGAGCGTCCCCGTCGAGGCGGGTCCCGAACCGAACGCGAGGGCGACGACCAGGAGGTAGAGTCCGGCGAGCGAGACGAGGTAGGTGACGACCGTCGCGAGGAGGCCACCGAGCAGCCCTCCGAACCGGCCCGTCATCGGGAACACCCGCCAGACTGCGACCGTCGAGAGGAACGCGGCGGGGACGACCAGTGGGGTGGCCGTCAGTGCGACCAGCGAGAGCGCCGGATCGCCGACGCCGAGCGGGACCGAGACGACCATCACGAGCGAGAAGAGGAGAACGACACAGACCGCAGCGACGGCGGCCGCGTAGCCGGCGCCGAGGTCACGTCGGTCGGCCCCCGGCAACCGCTCGCGGATTCGCCGAAAGACGGAGCCTCGAGCGGCGGGGTCCATATCCTCCCTAACTCGTCATATCCTAAGTACGTTCGGAGTGGTCTCGACGGAGACCCCGGAACACTCAGGCCGGCTTCCGTGCCTCGATCGTCGCGGAGACGATCAGCTCCTCCAGATCGTGCTCGTCGGACCACTCGCGGATGAACGCCGCGCTCTCCTCCCTGGGTTCGATCCGAATCCCCTCGAACCCCGCCGCAGAGAGCATGGTCTCCAGCGCGTCGACGGTCGCCGCACCGGCGACACAGCCGGCGAGGCTGTCGAGGTCCCCCGCGAGTTCCTCGGGGATCTCCGACCCCGCGACGACGTCCGAGACCGCGAGACGTCCCCAGGGCCGCAGGACCCGGTAGGCCTCCTCGAACACCCGCTCCTTCGCCGGCGAGAGGTTGATCACGCAGTTCGAGACGATCACGTCGACGGAGCGATCTGGAACCGGCAGGTGCTCGATCTCGCCCAGCCGGAACTCGACGTTCTCACTCCCGTTCCGCTCGGCGTTCTCGCGTGCCCGTTCGACCATCGCCGGGGTCATGTCGACCCCGATGACCCGTCCCTCGCTTCCGACCTCGCGGGCGGCGAGGAAGCAGTCGAAGCCGCCGCCGGAGCCGAGATCGAGGACCGTCTCTCCCGGTTCGAGGCTCGCGATCGCGGCCGGGTTGCCACAGCCGAGGCCGAGGTTCGCGCCCGCCGCGACCGCCTCGACGTCCTCGCTCTCGTATCCCAGCCGTTCGGCGTAGCCCTCACCGGTTCGGTCGTCGCCTGCGCTCTCGCCGTCGCCACAGCAGCCGCCCGACTCCGCGATCCGGCCGTAGCGCTCGCGGACGGCCTCGCGCTGGGCGCGCTCGCTCTCGCCGCTCATCGCTCTCCCCCGTCCAGCGCGGCGCAGAGGCGTTTCGCGCGCTCCGTCGGTCCGTAGTAGCGCCAGCGCCCCTCCTTGCGGCGGGTGAGCAGCCCCGCGTCGTGGAGCGCCGAGAGCGCGCGGCTCACCGTGCTCTGACTCGCGTCCACGAGGGGGACGAACTCGCAAGCACAGACCTCCCCGTCGGCGGCGAGCGCCGAGCGCAACAGCGCGTAGCGCGTCTCCGACCCCGCGGCAGAGAGCACCCGGACGTCCCGGGCGAGTCGTTCCTCCGGTAGGTCGTGGTCGATGCCCGTACAGCACCCCTCGTCCGGTTCGATCAGCTCGTTCACGTGCATATACTCATATGCACATTTTTGTATATATCGTTTCGGGTCCGACGGGGACCGATCGGACCCCCACCGAGATCGGCACGACGGCGAACCGACGGACGAGCGAGTGACGGAGCCCGTGACCGTGGTAGAAATCGAGCGAACGACGAACGTGAACGCTGCCATCGGCGCGGTCGTGACCCTCGTTCTCTCGTTCACGACGATTTCGCCGATCCTCGGTGGTCCTCGCCGCGGGGCTCGCCTGCGCCGACGGGCTGGGCCTCTTCGGTGACGTTCTCGGGGCCCGCACGGGGAGCTGCCCGAGCCGTCACGAACCGCTATACGTACTCGGGACGAGTGCCCTGCATGGCAGATCGTTTGCTCCGCGTGAACGCGTACACGACGCTCGACCTGGCCGACGCCGAGGTACGTGGGCACGGCTGGCGCGAGGAGGCGTTCGCGGTCGTGAACGCGACGAGCCCGCGCGAGGAACCCACGCACGTCGAACTCCAACTCGAACTCGACGAGATCGACGAGCTCCCGGCACACGCGGAGACGGTTCGACTCTCGCCCGAGGAGGCCAGGACGCTGGCGGCGGAGCTGGAGAAGCACGCGACGCGGGTCGAGGAGGCCTGATTACGGGACCGATCGCTCCGAGAGCACCGCGTTCACCGCCGCCCCGAGGAGGACGAGGATCGCGCCGAGGTAGAGCCAGGTGAGAAAGAGGAGCACTGCACCGACGATCCCGTACGCCTGGTACTGGTCGGCGTTCGCGGCGTAGAGCGAGAAGAGCGCCTGGAGGACCACCCAGCCGACAGCTGCGAGCGCTGCACCCGGAACCGCCTCGCGAACCGAGTGGCCGGACGGGGACATGACCGTGTAGAGCGGGAGGAAGACGACGACGAGTCCGACCCCGAGACCGAGGTAGGCGAGGGTCCCGGCGAACGGGATCGCCGCCGCTGCCTCGCTGCCCAGGAGCGAGCCCACCGCGACGAGCGCGACGAGCGCGACGACGACCGTCAGGATCACCACGAGGCCGTGTTTCACCTGTTCGAGGATCGAGGTGTCGCCCGAGTAGCGGTAGAGGTCGTCGAAGGCGACGTCGACGGCTCGAAACACCTTCAGCGCGCTCCAGGCGAGCGCGAGCAGCCCGCCGACGGAGGCCCCGAGCTGGCCGGTGTCGCCCGCGAGCGCCTCCTCGACGACCTGCTCGCCGCTCTCGGAGAGGTACTCCTCGGTGAGGTCGACGACGGCGGCGGCGAGTCCCTCCTCTCCCAGCGCGGAGCCGACGACCAGCGTGAGCAGGAGGAGGGGGATGACCGAGAAGAAGGCGTAGTAGGCGATGCTCGCCGCCATGAACGTGAGGTCCTCCTCGCGGGCACGTTCGACCACGTCACGACCGGCGTCGATG
>SKXI01000211.1 GCA_007128515.1 Halococcaceae archaeon
AGCGCACGGGAAGCCCGGACGAACTTCGTCCGTTGAGCCTCGGAGAGCGCGCTCCGAAGCCGGTCGTTCTCCGTTTCGAGCAGTTCGATCCGTGCTTCGAGCAGCTCCCGTTCGGTGAGATCGGATTCTGAAACGCTCATGACTCCGTCACCAGACCCAGCGAGAAGAGCTCGTAGCGATGGAGGCCATAGGAGGCGACCCCGAGCGTGACGAGCACCACCACAGTGGCGATCCACAGCGAGAGGTCGACGCTCAGGACGACCGCCACCAGCAGGAAGCCGACCGCAGCGGTAAAGATCGTCGTCGACAGGAGCGTCCCGGTCCACTCGAACGTCGACGCCCGCCCGGCGATGACGAACAGTACCCCGAGTTCGACGAAGAGGAGGTCGACGACGGTCACCTCCGTGTGGAGAGTCGCCAGCAGTACGTGGGCCGCCGCGACGGTGAAAACGATCGGGAAAAACAGCCAGATCGGGAGCAACGTGAGCCCGACGATCGCTCCGGCCGGTCCGGCGGCAACTCCGAGCGCACCGATCGTCAGTACCAGACCGACGGCACCGAGAGCCGTGCGGGTTTCGATGGCGGGGTTCATGCCGTCACCCGTCTGCTCCGTCCGACGGACACCACGCTCGCCAGGCGGTGTCGAGGGGCGACCTCGAGTGCGTCCACCCGTTCGAACTCGGCCAACGACCGTCGGAACCGTTCGAACTCGTTGTAGCGTTCGTAGATCGTTTCGGCGTCGTCGATCCCCTCATTTTCGAAGAGAACGGTCGGGGTGAGCGCGACCAACACGTTCCGCTCGCCCCGTCGGGCGGCCATGACCGCATCGCGGATCTCCGACCGGTTCGTGTCGTCGGTGACGATCACCGTCCACGTTCCACCGGGGAGTCGCGACACGTACCCCTCGATCGCTATCCGGAGCGGGGAATCGGTGCGGCCGGTCGACCGGGTCGCCGCACGTGTGCTGTCGCGAAACGACCGGATCTCCGTCGCGAACACCGAGTCGTCCCCAGCCAGCGTCGCCACCGATGGCATCGCCCGCTCGGTCGCCTCCGCTTCAACGGAGGCTCTGCTGCCAGTCGTCGGCTCCAGATCGTGAAGCATGGTCTTCACGCGCGTGTGCTGCTGGGCGGTCTCCGCGGGTTGGATCGCCCGTGTGATCTCGCCGTCGCCGACGGTATAGAGCCCGATCGGGTCGCCGGCCCGAAACGCGCTGTCGACGACCTGGAGCGCGACGTTTCGTGCGAAATCGAGTTTCGTCGCGTTGGCTTCGCCGCGGGCCATCGACGAGCGGTGATCGACGACGAGCGCCGTCGTCCAGTCCGTCTCGGACTCGAACGTCCGAACGTAGGGGGTGCCCTGCCGTGCCGTCGCCTTCCAGTCGATCATTCGGGCCGAGTCACCCGGGAGGTACTCACGGATCTCCCGGGGTTCGATCCCGGTGCCTTGGGTTTCGCTATCGCGCTCGCCGAACGCGCGGGTGATCTGCTGTCCACCGCGACCGACGTGTATATCCAGCGTTGCGGGTTCGACCGTGAGCGTGGGTCTCGAGCCGTGTTCGAAACGTTCTTCGAACAGACCGGCGGGGTCGCTGACGGTCACGGTCGGCCTCTCGAAACGATAGCTCCCAGCGACGGGGAAGACTACCTCGGTCGTCACCCCGCGTTCGGCCCCATCGGAGTCGATTTCGAGCGTCGGTTCCCCCGGCGAGCGCGCTGCGACCGGAACTCCAGCATCGATACGGACGTCGAGCGTCGTCGGACGTCCGAGGACGGCGGCGAGCGTCACCGCCACCGGTCGCTCCGCACGGACCCGATCCCGCTCGAGATGCTGTTCGACCTCGAGATCGGCACGGAGGTCCTGGAGCGCGAGCGTGAATGCGTACTGGCGTGCGAGCAGCCAGCCACCGCAGACCGTAGCACCGACCAACACCACCGGATCGTCGAGGACGACGGTCCCGACCGCGAGGACACCCACCACCGAAACCGCGGCCCAGTACCGGCGTGTCGGTCGCATATATTTTGAGAACCGGGTCCGATAGTTGAACCTTCCGGAGCGCAAGAGGTAAATTCCAGCCACGACACTCTCACATAGACGTGGAGCCGAGACCCCGTACCGTTCTGGTAGTCCTCCTCACGGGACTCTGCGTTCTCGTCGTGGCCGGTGGCGTCGGCCTCGCGGAGCACGCGACCAACGAGAGCGCGCCGGACCACCGACACCCGGAGGACATAGACGAGGCCGGTGACGACGCGGCAGTCTCCGCCTGGCTCCGGGCGAGGCTCGAGTCGTCGCTCGAAGAGAGTACGATCCGGCTGAGCGAGGGTGAGTACGAGGAGGCCCGAGAAGCGATCGGTGACGATTACGACGCGACCCTCGAGCTGTACGCCGGGGTGCTGGACGAGGACGACCGGCAGGCGGCCGTGGAGTTCGAATCGGCACGCGACGACCAGCGAAACCTCACCGACGACGTAGAGCGGTACGACCGACTCTACGAGGAGTACCGAGAGGCCCGTGAGGAAGGCGACCAGCAGCGGGCGCTCGAACTCGCACACGAGATGGAGTCGCTTTCGTCGTCGATCGAGGAGCGAAGTCGGTCACTCGACGAACGGTACGAATCGGTGAGCGAGCAGACGGACATCGACATGAGTACCGAGCGCGAGACCGTCGACTCGGTACGCTCGTCCGTCGAGGACAGACAGTCCGAAGTCCGGGACGCGGAGTTCGACGGGACCGTCTTGGATCTCGACGGCACGCCGACGGAGGCGAGTTTCGCCGAGCCGATGACGCTCAGCGGCTCGCTCACGACCGAGACGGGCGAGCCGGTCGCGAACGAGGAGATCTTCCTCGCGATCGATCACGACGAACGGGCACCCGACGAACCGCGCCAGCGGCTCTCCGCGACGACCGACGCGACCGGTTCGTTCGACGTCGAGTACCGACCGTCGACGCTCCCGCTGAACGTGACCGAGATCGACGTCGAATACCTCCCGGAGTCCGGTTCTCCCTACGCTGGATCGACCGCGAGCGTCCCGATCGATCCGGCACAAACGGACGCCGACGTCGAGGTCACGGCGGTGAACGAGTCGGTGGCATTCGGGGACGAGTTCGTCGTCGACGGGACCGTACGTGCGGGTGACACCGAAGCCGATGCCGTCCCGGTGACGGTGACGGTCGACGGCCAGCCGATCGGTGAGTCTCGTACGGACGAAACCGGCTCGTTCAGCGCGAACGGAACGATCCCGGCGAACGTA
>SKXI01000166.1 GCA_007128515.1 Halococcaceae archaeon
ACGGACCTCCCCCTCGGGGGTCGCCACGCCGAGCACCGAGGGGTCGCACTCGTACGTGTGGTACTCCGCCCCCGTCGCCCAGCCGTACTGTCGGTAGAACGGGTGGCTGAAGGGCCAGAGCGCCGAGAGGAACCAGTCCCGTTCGCGGTACTCCGCGAGGCTCTCCTCGACCGATCGGCCGACGTACCCCCGACGCCGGAACTCCGGAGGCGTCGCGACCGCCGACAGTCCCCCGAGGTCGCGCCACTCGCCGCGGACGAACGCCCGAAAGTGGTGGTGACGGCAGACCGACCGGAGGTCATCGCCCGTGAGCAGCCCGCGCGCCTCGCCGAGGGGCGCTCGGTCCTCCTCGCGCTCGAACGCCGGTCCGTCCTCCGGGCTGAAGGCGTAGCGAACGACCGAGCGGAACTCGTCGTACCGGTCGTCGGGGATCGGGGCGTACTCGGGGTCGTCCATGGCGCCCATCGGCGACCGCGCGTGAAATAGCCGACCGGTCGACGGATCAGAACCCGCGTTCGTACTGTTTCGGTACCTGGAGCCGGTCGGTCGCGCCGAGCGCCTCCGCGGCACGGATCGGGAAGTACGGATCTCGAAGGAACTCCCGACCGACGATCGCCAGGTCCGCCCGACCGTTGCCGATCAGTGCGTCGGCCTGTTCCGGGGCGGTGATCCCGCCGACCGCACCGATCGCGACGTCGGACTCGCTTCCCTCCCGAACGCCCTCCGCGAGTCCGACCTGGTAGTTCGGGCCGATTCGAGGGATCTCCTGGTCGGGGTGGATCCCGCCGGAGGAGACGTCGATCAGGTCCGCCCCCGCCTCCGAGAGCAGGTCGGCCAGCCGCGCGGAGTCCGAGACGGTCCACGAGTCGCGATCCGGGAGCCAGTCCGTCCCGGAGATCCGGACGAACACCGGTTTGTCGTCGGGCCACACGCTCCGAACCGCTTGCGTCACCTCGACGGTCAGCCGCGCCCGGTTCTCGAAGCACCCCCCGTAGTCGTCACCCCTCCCGTTGGCCACCGGCGAGAGGAACTGGTGGAGCAGGTAGCCGTGGGCGGCGTGGACCTCGGCGACCTCGAACCCGGCGTCGAGCGCCCGTCGGGCGGCCGCCTCGAACGCGTCGATCACCCCCTCGATGTCGGTCCGATCCATCTCGTGGACCTCGACCGGGTCGTCGTGGCCGGGGTAGGGGAGCGCGCTCGGTGCGATCGCGTCCCACCCGCCCTCCGCGTGCGAGAGCGGTTCGCCACCCTCCCAGGGCCGGCTCGTGCTCGCCTTCCGGCCGGCGTGAGCCAGCTGGATACCCGGGACCGACCCCTGCCCGGAGATGAAGGACGCGATCGGTGCGAGTGCGTCGGCGTGCTCCTCGCTCCAGATCCCGAGGTCCTCCGGCGAGATCCGCCCTCTGGGTTCGACGGCGGTCGCCTCGGTCATCACGATCCCTGCCCGACCGACCGCGCGGCTCCCGAGGTGGACCCGGTGCCACTCGGTCGCGATCCCGTCGCGGTCCTCGCAGGAGTACTGGCACATCGGCGAGACCACGACGCGGTTCGGAACCTCGGTCCCGCGCAGGGTGAGCGGCGTGAACAGGTCTGCCATCGTCGCCGGTTGGGGGGCGAGCGTGAAACCACCGGCGGTCCCGCGACCGGTTGCCGGTTTCCCGAACTACACGACTCGACCGACCCTCCTCCACACATGGGACTCAGTACGGAGGAGATCATGCAGGCCAGCCTCGACCTCGTCGGTTGGGAGGAGGTTCCGGACGACAGTACGGTATACGTCCCGGGCGAGGGGCTGGAGACGGCGCTCGTGGGCATCGACCTCGGGAGCGCGGAGATCCAGCTCGCCCATCGTGAGGGCTTCGACCTCGCGCTCGCACACCATCCAGCCGGCGGAACTGCTCGAACGGCGTTCACGGGCGTTCTCGACCGGGGGATCGAGCTGATGACCGACCACGGCGTCCCTGAAAACGAGGCCGAGGCGGCGCTCTCCGATCTCCGAGACCGCCTCGAGCTCGGCGCACACTCGGCGAACTACCGTCACGACCCCTCGATCGCCGAACTGCTCGACCAGCCGTACATGAACGTCCACCTCGCGCCGGACGAACTCGGTCGCCGTCGGTTCGTCGAGGTCGCGGAGAGGATGGACGACGACGCCTCCGTCGGCGAGTTCTGTGGGACGCTCGGGGGAGAGATCCGGGAGCTTCGCGAGGCCGAGACCGACGTCGAACTCCGCCTCGGCGAGGCCGGAAACGACCTCGGGGAGGTGGCGGTCTACCACGCCGCAGGGACCAACGGCGGGGCGTCGGTCGCCCGGACGTTCTTCGAACACGGTATCGACACCGTCCTCTACATCCACGTCGGCCCGGGGGAGGCGAGCGAGCTTCGCGAGGAGTTCGAGGGGGAGGGGAAGAACCTCGTCGTGACCGGGCACATCGCGAGTGACGCGATCGGGCTCAACGAGTACGTCGACGAACTCGAATCCCGAGGACTCTCGTGTACCACGGTCTCGGGCTGTGGGATCGGCCGCGATTAGGTCGACCGAAACCTCTATACCTTTAGGCCCGCCTAACTCCGCGTATGGCAGTACAGGGCACGCAGAACGCGGGCGGCGACGAGGAGCCGAGCCCGTTCATCTCCGCACTCACGGCCTCTCCAGATCGGACGGTCTTCACCGAGGAAGGGAACAACGACGGCTGGATCGCGACCGACCTCACCGTCGGCCTCCTCCGGTAGGGGAGACGGAACGACGAACACCTTCTGAACCGGAGACAGTCCTCGCTACGGCGTTTTTTGCGCTGCGAAAAGAACTCGTTCTCCGTCGGGGAGCCTACCGTTCCATCGCCTCGGAGACGACGAGCGTGTCGTCCTCGAGGTAGTGTTCGATGTGGTGGGCGTCCTCTTCGACGGCGGTGAGGATCTCCCGCAGGATCTCCTCGGTCGCGTAGTCGCCGAGGTTGTCCGCGAGGCGGATGTGCTCGCGCAGGTCCTCGATGACGTCGCCGTACATCTCGAGGTCGTTCCCGAGCATCGTTCGGATGTCGTAGACGTCCTCACCCTCGAACTCGACGGTCGCGCGCGCTTCCTGGTTCGACGGTCCGGAGACGGGGACGCCGCCCAGTGCCTGGGCGCGCTCCGCGATGTGGTCGGCGCCGGTCTCGACGTGCTCGTAGGCCTCCTCCAGGAAGAGGTGCAGGTCCCGGAACTCCGCACCCTCGACGACCCAGTGGTGCTTTTTCAGCTGGTG
>SKXI01000497.1 GCA_007128515.1 Halococcaceae archaeon
CCCGCCATCGGCTCGTCCAACAGCAGGACGTCGGGGTCGGTCAGGAGCGCCCGGGCGAGTTCGAGTAGCTTCCGCTGGCCGCCCGAGAGCCCGCCGGCGTACTCGTTGCCGAGGTGGTCGAGGTCGAAGAACTCGAGGGTCTCCCAGGCGCGCTCTCTGAGCTCCTCTTCCTGTTCGATAACGCCTCCGCGTGCGCCCGGGAGCACGGACCGCCAGAGCGACTCGCCGAGCTGGGCCTTCGGCGCGAGCATCATGTTCTCTATCACGGTCATCTCGGGCAGTTCGCGCGCGATCTGGAACGTCCGGACGAGCCCGCGGTCGACGATCGCCTCGGGCGAACGCCCCGTGATCTCCTCGCCGTTCAGGAATACGCTGCCCTCGTCGGGTCGGTGGACCCCCGTGATGAGGTCGAACGTCGTCGACTTGCCCGCCCCGTTCGGTCCGATCAGCCCGGTGATCGACCCGCGTTCGATCGCGAAGCTCGCCCCGTCGACCGCGACGATCCCGCCGAAGCGCTTTCTGAGGTCCTCGACGCGAAGCGGCGGCTCGTCGGCCGCCCCCTCGGGTGGGTCGCTCACCTCGGCGACCTCCTCCCCCGCCCGTTCCGGGACGCCCTCGGTGTCACTCATCGTCCTCGCCCTCCGGTCGGCCGCCGTCGGCGGCCGCGGCAGCCCTCGGGGATCGGTGCGAGAGGTCGGTCGCGGCGGCGATCTCCTTTCTGTGGCCGAGCACGCCGTCGGGCCGCCAGAGCATCAGCAGGATCAACACGACCCCGACGAGCATGAACCGGATCTGGTCGAGGTTGCCGATCGCGTAGCCCAGCAGCGCGAGCGGATCCGCGGCGACGACCGCGTCGTAGATCGTCGGCGGCGCCCGCACCGAGATGTTCGCCTCGACGATCCGGCGGACGAACGGCGGGCCCTCCCAGAGCGCGGCCGCGAAGACGATGCCGCCGACGATCGAGCCGGCGTTCGAGCCGGCCCCGCCGATGATCAGCGCGACGAAGATGTAGAAGGTGAGGATCGGCATGAACGACTCGGGGGTGACGAAGCCGCGACTCCCCTGCCAGAGGATGCCGCCGAGGCCCATCAGCGCGCAGCCGAGCATGAAGACCTTGATCTTCGTCGCCTGGGTGTGTTTACCGAGCGAGCGGGCGGCGAGTTCGTCGTCGCGGATCGCCTTCAGCACGCGCCCGAACGGCGAGTAGGCGATGCGCGCGAGCAGCACGTAGAGCGCGATCACACAGCACAGCAGCACGAACGTGTACAGCGCGCTGCGGATCACCGAGGCCTGTATCCCGACGGCGGCGCCGACGGCGAACAGCGCGTCGCCGAGCTCCGAGAGGAGGGGGAGATCGAGCAGCCAGGGTATCACGCTGTTCGTCGCGGTGAAGGAGATACCGCTTCCCCCGCCCGTACCGAGTTCGCGACCGCCGACCTCGAACTCCCTGAGCGACCCGGAGAGGACGCTCAGCCGAATGATCTCCGAGAGCCCGAGCGTGACGATGGCGAAGTAGTCCGCGCGCAGGCGGAGCGCGGGCAGCGCGGCCACGAGGCCCACGAGCGCCGCCGCGGCCATCCCACCGACGATGCCGAGTGGGAGGGGGAGGCCGAAACCGGCGGGCGAGCCGTCGATCGGGGCGGTGAGGATCGCCATCGTGTAGACGCCGACGGCCATGAAGCCCGCGACGCCGATGTTGAACAGGCCGGTATACCCCCAGTGGAGGTTGAGCGCGAGGGTGAGGATCGCGTAGACGGCGGCGAAGAAGGTGACTCTCCGCAGGGTACTCACGATGCCGTTGAGGCTCAACCCGAGCGCGAGGCCGAAGACGACGAAGAGGACGTAGCTCGCGAACAGGAAGCCGAAGACCAGCAGGAGGTCGACCTGCCAGCGCGCGTAGCCCTCGGTCCGCTCCTCGAAGGCGTCCCGGGCGTCGACGACGGCCCTCCCAACCCGGTCGCGAGCGCTCATGCGGTCTCGACCCCCCCGAACAGTCCCGAGGGACGGAAGATGAGGACGGCGATCATCAGCCCGAACGCCGCGACCTCGTTCAGGTCCGAGGGGATCCAGACCAGCGAGACGTTCGTCGCGATCCCGATCACGAGTCCGCCGAGGATCGCGCCGTAGATCGAGCCGATCCCGCCGAGGATCACCGCGGCGAAGATCAGAAGCAGGAGGAACCAGCCGAGGTTGTAGGTGATCACCCCGCGGTCGAGCACGACCAGGTAGCCGGCGACGCCGGCGAGGCCCGCGCCGATCACCCAGGTCGCCCAGACGACGCGCTCGGTCGGGATGCCGGTGATCAGCGCGAGGTCGCGGTTGTCGGCCATCGCGCGCATCGCGGTGCCGAGTTTCGTGTACTGCAGCATCAGGTGGACCCCGAGCATGAGCGCCAGCGCCGAGACGACCATCGTCGCCTGGTGGAGGTCCACCGAGTCGGTCCAGACGATCCAGGACGCCTCGTACCGGGGCGCGCTCGCGGTCACGCCACGGGTGCTCGAGGTGTAGACGAACGCGACCAGGTACCGCAGCGCGAGCGCGACGCCGACGCTCGCGATGAGCAGGGCGATCCCGCCGGCCTCGCGCATCCGCTTGTAGACGAGTTTGTCGATCGAGAGCGCCACGAGGATCGTCACGATGGCGGCCGTGAGCAGTCCGACCACGATCGCGACCGGCTCGGCGAGGATCTGCATGTTCATCTCCCCGGGGGCGGCCCCGCCGTCGGCCCGGAGCAGCAGGCGGCTCGAGAGTTCCGCGATGCCGACGCCGCCGACGAGGTAGGCCGCGGTCCACCCGGAGAACGCGCCCGTCGTCACGAGGTCGCCGTGCGAGAAGTTCGCGAACCGGAGGATGCTGTAGGTCATCGAGAGCCCGATCGCCGCCAGCCCGATGATCAGCCCGTCGACGAGGCCGTTCCAGAGGAACGTCGTGAACGTCCCGATCGCGAGTTCGCCGACGACGAGTCTCCGGACCAGGTCCACGAAGAGCGCGATGAAGACGAGCAGCAGGGCACCACCGAAGAGGCGCTCGGGGGTGATCGCCACCCCCAGACGCCGCGAGTCAACAATGCTCATACACGTTCGTATCAGACGAGGGGACCAAATATAGTTCGCGGTTGGAATCGGCGTCAGGCTCGCGAACGGAGAGCCCCGGACGGGTCGAGGGTGGTCCACGAAACCGGTGGCGCCGCCGGCTCACCGATCGCGGTCCGAACGATCGGATGAGTGACCCGA
>SKXI01000252.1 GCA_007128515.1 Halococcaceae archaeon
GGGCGACCGTGTCGAACTTCGTCGCCTACTCGGAGGCGGTCCGCGTCTCGAAGGAACCCGAGACGTTCGGCAAGGGCAACGAGATCGGCGTGATCGCGAGCGAGGCGTCGAACAACGGGACGGTCGCGGGGTCGCTCGTCCCCGCCATCTCCTTCGGCATCCCGGGTAGCTCCTCGACCGCGGTGCTGATCGGCGGCCTGCTCATGCACGGGCTCCGACCTGGCCCGTCGATGTTCGACGCCGACGGTGAACTGATGCTGACGTACACGATGTTGCTCGCGCTGCTCGTGGGCAACGTCGTCATCCTGCTGTTCGGGCTCTCGGCGGTGACCAGACTCGGCTACCTCACGAAGATCGACACCGACTACATCATCCCGATGGTCGTCGTCCTCTCGTTTCTGGGGACCTACGCGCTCCGCGTGAACCCCATCGACATCGCGACGATCATCGTCTTCGGCGTGATCGGCTTCTACATGGTCCGGTACAACTACTCGGTGATCGCGTTCGTCCTGGGGGTGGTGCTCGGCGATATCGCCGAACAGAACCTCTACACGGCGTTACGGATATCCGACGGCTCGTTCATGATATTCGTGAACCCCATCGAGTACGGTCGGTGGCTCTCGCCGATCCTCGTGCTGGTGATCGCCGCGTTGCTGTTCGGTCCGTTCATCAAGCAGTCGCTCGACCGGGGCGACTGATAGGGATCATCGTAGAAGTTCATAGATTTCGAAATCCAGGACCGAGAGACGGGATCGGTGTATCGGCCACCGGGATCTCCGGGTGGCTACGATGATCCCTATGATACTGTCGGTACGTGAAGGTTCCCTCAACCCCGTAGCGGCGAGAATCCGTAACGACTTACAGGCGACGGTGTGAGGCGGACCGCTGTGACTGTTCTCGGTACGCTCGCGTTAGAGGGCCGGTTCGAGCGACGAACGCTGCTGGTCGTGTCGGCCTGCAGTGAAGAATTACGACGGTCCGTGTGACCGGCCGTCCTCCCGGAGGGACGAACGGTCGGAAAAAGGGCCGGTCGGTTCAGATCCGACCGACTTCGTTCACTTCGACGCTCTCGACACCCTCGACGCCCGAAAAGCCCTCCTCGACGGCCTCGGTGCCGCCCTCACCGTCGGGGACGAGTACGGTCGGGTAGAGCGCGATCAGGCCGAAGGCGACGTCCTCGCGGTCGACGCGGTTGATCTTCGCACCTTCGGGCAGCGAGGCGTCGAGGCGCTCTTCGAGCGCGTCGAGGTCGACCTCGGGGCTCTGGGGCATCACCTTGATGCGCGCTGCGACGGTTCCCATGATCAGGGCCCCGTGAACCCACAGTCGGGACACCGGTAGAGGTTGCTCTGCTTCCGGCACTTCGGACAGCGGTTGATCTCGTGGCCGCACTCCGGACAGTCGAACCTCGCGGCGTTCGTCCCGGAGACGTTTATCCCACACGAGACGCACGTCCGTGTGCTCCGGCTACGGGGTTCTGCGTCACTCATGGTTCACCGTTCCGCTCGGGCGCCTTTAACCGTTGTCTTTCGGCGTCGAATCACGCGCCGCGGACGCGCTTCGCGAGCGGCCCGACCCGGTCGTCGTCGGCGAGTTCGTCGACGATCGGTTCGTGGTCCGTCTCGAGCGCGTACGTCGGTCTTCCCTTCCCGACCGGCGAGCGGTCTTCGACCTCGGCTTCCGTCACCAGCCCCGATGCGGCGAGCGAGGAGAGCGCCCGCATGACGTCGACCTCCGTGAGGTGCCCGAGGACGTCCGTCTCCAGGTCCGAACAGTGGTCCAGACAGGTTCGGGTGACCTCGCTCGAATCGACCGGCGTCTCCTCCTCGCCGGAGAGCTGGGCGACCCCGAGGAAGACGACCTTCTCCGTCAACGATGCCGAACCGATCTCGGCCTGTTCGCTCATGACACGACCTCCGAGACGGGACGTCAAAACAGTTGTCGAATCATCCTCGGGGTCCACTTCGGACGGATCACCGGCCGTAGAACGGGGACGGGGTGAGGAGAAACGTCGGCACCACACCACCCGCGAATCCGACGAACGCACCCGCCGTGGCGAACCTCGGGAGGGAAAAGCCCGCGAGAACTCCGATCGGCGTCGCGGTGAGCAGGAACACGGCGGTGTAGTACCCCTCGTCCTCGATCATCACTTCCCGGCTTTCGGCCGCCCGTCAAAAGCGTCCGGAGACGGTCAGGGGTATCGGGACCATTCTCGTGATCGTTGCGAGTCGTTCCGGTATCGACCGCCCGATGCGGGCGATCGAACTGGTAAACAGTCGCAACAATCACTATCGAACACGGGACGATTCCCCCGATTGTGCACTCGTGGGGTATCCCAGCGTTCGAACCGATCACGGGATCCCTCGAACCGAGAGGGGGATCGCAGGTGCGGTCTTTTCACTCGGGCGTCCCGTGGGCACCGTAGGGACGGCCGTCGCTCGCTCGTCTTCGTCCGCGACGTCCTCGAGGTCATCCGCGAACACAACGTCAGGTTCATGGCCGGAAGCATCGCGCACGCGGCGTTCCTCTCGCTGTTGCCGCTTTTGTTACTCCTGCTCATCATCGCCGGGGCCGTCGGAAACGAGTAGCTCACCGAGCGCATCGTCGCGCTCTCCCGGGAGTACCTCAGTCCCGCGGGGGAGAACCTCGTCTACGAGGCGCTGACGGACGCCTCGGAACGTGCCGGCGCGTCGGTCATCGGGGTGGCGTCGCTGCTGTGGGGGATGCTCCGGATCTTCCGAGGCATCAGCACCGCCTTCGACGAACTCTACGGCGCGGGCGAGAGCGACTTCCTCGGACGGGCCCTCGACGGACTGGTCGTCTTCCTCGCCATCGCGCTCGCGACCGTCGGGGCGGGGTTCGCGGGAGCCGTTCTCGCGGTCGGCGACCACCCGCTGGTACAGGTGGCGAACCCGCTCGTCCTCGTGATCGGGCTGCTGGTCGCGTTCTTCCCCATGTACTACGTCTTTCCCGACCGGGACGTCACCCCGCGCGAGGTGCTCCCCGGGACGGTCGTCGCTGCGGTCAGTTGAGTCGTCCTCGAGGTCGTCTTCGGGCTCTACGTCGACGTCGCGAACACGGTGAGTGCGGACGGGGCAATCGGCGCGGTGATCCTGTTGCTCGTCTGGCTCTACGGGAGCGCGTTCGTCCTGCTCCTCGGTGCGGTGGTGAACATCGTCCTCGCCGGCCACCACCGGGACGAACCGGATGCGGAGGAGTCGACCGA
>SKXI01000316.1 GCA_007128515.1 Halococcaceae archaeon
CGGTCGCGCTCTCGCGGTACGGGCGAACCGTCGAGCTGTTCGCGAGGGTCGGTGACGACGAGCACGGTGACGCGGTCGAGGCGAACCTCGAATCCGAGGGCGTCGGCACCGGGGGGATCGAGCGCGGACCCGAACCCTCGACGTACTGCATGGTGTTTCGCGACGCCTCGGGCGAGCGGTTCATCGTGACCGGCGGGAGGAGCGCCCGGGAGATCCGCCTCGACGCCGACGACCGCGAGCGCTTCCGGTCGGCGGACGTCGTCGTCGCGAACGCGTTCTGCCCCGACCCGGTGAGCCGGGACCTCGTCGACCTCGCGAGCGAGGGCGTCCGCGTGAGCTTCGACCTGCCGGGGCCGATCGAGGAGCTCGAGGACCGGGGGACCGAACGGGAGACGCTCGACGAGCTGCTCCCGCACCTCTCGCTGTTCGTCTGTGGCGGCGTCGCCGCCGAGTCGTACCTCGGCGTCCGGGACCGAGAGGCGGTCGACGCCCTCAGGGAGCGCGGCGTCGAGCGAGGCGCGTACACCCGCGGGGAGGAGGGTGCGATCCTCTGGGAGGGTGAGTCGGTCGCCTCGATCCCCGCCTTCGAGGTCGACGTCGTCGACACGACCGGCGCGGGCGACGCCTTCCACGCGGCGCTCGTCCACCGGTGGCTACTCGCCGGCGAGCCGATGGAGCGGGCGGGTCGGTTCGCCGCCGCGGCCGGGGCGCTGAACTGCACCGAGCGGGGCGCTCGGGGCGGGTTCCGGAGCGATGAAGAGACCGAAGCGTTCCTGGCCGAGCGCGTTACCTGACCGCGTCCGCGGCCTCGACCAGCCGTCTCACCCGCTCCGCGTCGACCCGGTTCGTCGTCTCGCCGCCTTCTTTCAGCGACGTCCCGACGATCACCCCGTCGGCGGTCGAGAGCAGGTCGGCTACCGAGTCGGCGGTGACGCCGCTGCCGACGAGTATGGGGGTGTCGAGTCCGTACTCCTCGCGCTCTGCGACCGCCCGCTCGACCGCCTCCAGGGAGGTCTCCCTGCCGGTGCCGGAGCCGCTGACGATCACGCCGTCGGCGAGCCCCCTCTCCGCCGTGTCGGCGAACTCCTCCGCCGAGAACTCCCCACCAAGCGGTGCGGAGTGTTTCACGTCGAGGTCCGCCAGCAACGCGACGTCGGCACCGAGACGGTCGCGTAGCCGGGTCGTCTCGTGGGCGGTTCCCTGGAGGAGGCCCTGATCGGCGACCCGCACGCCCGTGTGGACGTTCACGCGGACGAAGCCCGCGCCCGTCGCCGCGGCGATCGAGAGCGCCGCTTCGGCGTCGTTCCGGAGCACGTTCACGCCCACCGGAAGCGCGACCGAGTGCGTGATGTCGGCGACGAGCGTCGTCATCGAGGCCACGACGTGTGCGGGCACCGAATCCGGGTAGAAGGGTGCGTCGCCGAAGTTCTCCACCATGACCGCGTCGACACCCCCCTCCGAGAGCGCGCGGGCGTCGCGCAGCGCCGCCTCGCGGATCGCGTCTCGGTCGCCCCCGTAGCGCGGCGCGCCGGGCAGCGGATCGAGGTGGACCATTCCGACGACGGGACGCTCGGCACCGAAGACCGACTGGGGGTTCATGCGAGCGCTTTCGGTGGCGATCCGTTAACCGTTGTCCTCGCTCGCCTCGTCGAACGCGAGCGTCTTCACGACCACCGGGACCGCCTCCCCGCCACGGAACGGCTCGCCGACGTCGAGGTAGTCGCCCTCGTCCACCCGGAGTTCGTCGATCGCGAGAAGCGGCCGGTCGTTCGCCTCGGCTCCGCGGATCGCCCCGGCGAGCGCCTTCGCGCAGTTCTGCCGGGTCACGACCACCGGGACGAGGTCGGGCGGGAGGTCGGATCGTGCGCCCGCGAACGCCACACCGACGTCCCGGATCCGGTCGTAGCCGAGCGAGCCGACGTGCTCGATCGAGAGCACGAGCGCGTCGAGATCGCCGAGGTCGAAGAGCGTCGTCGCCCGCGCGAGCGCCGCCTCGAACGCGGCCCGTAGCTCGGACTCGCCCTCGTACTCGCTCAGGTCTCCCGCCGAGACCACCGGGACGTTGCGAAGCGGGAGGTGCGCGGGATCGACCGCGACCGTCCGCCCGCTGAACGTCGTCGTCTCCGTTCCGGCGCCGATGACCGTCGCCCGGATGTCCTCGTCGAGGTCGAGACGTCGCCACTGCGAGAGCGTGGCGTTCTCCCGGATCGCCCGCGCGAGCTCCGGTCCGAGGTCGCCGTACGCCAGCGGCCCCTCCGGGTTCGACCGGACCAACCGGCCGACACCCCCGGTGAACGCGACGGCATCGATCTCGACGCGCTCGTCCGGGAGGTCGCCGATCGCCAGCTCCCGAGTAGACTCCCCGAACGGCGGGCCCGAGAGCAGGTCGGCGACCGCCTCGGCCATCGCGTCCGCGAGCGCCCGCCGTTGCCCCTCGTCCACCGGGTCGCCGACCGAGAGCGCGATGCCGTGGCGCTCGGCGATGCGGCGAGCCGGCTCGGAGATCCCCGTCACGACCCCGTCCGGATCGAACCGGACGAGCCGTCCCCCCACGTCGAGACAGCGCGTCCCGTGTAACTCACTCCCCTCGAAGACCGCCACGTTCGTCGTTCCGCCGCCGACGTCGGCGCTCGCCACCGTCTCGCCGGTGCGTGCGGCGTGGGCGGCGGCGCCGGAGCCTCGTGCGGCGAGGACGGCTTCGAGCGACGCCCCCGCGACCGCCGCGACGAACGTCCCGGAATCGGTCGCCAGGCGGTGCGCCAGCGGCTCCGCGTTCTCCTTCCGAGCCGTCTCGCCCGTGACGATCACCGCACCCGCGCCGATCCCGTCCGGGGAGACGCCCGCCGCCTCCAGATCGCGCTCGACGAGCGCGACGACCGCGTCGATATCGACCGTCTCGGGATCGCACAGCGGCGTCTCCCGGATCGGCCCCCGAAAGACCACCTCGCTGTCGGCGATTCGCGGGGCGGCCGCGCCGTCGTACGGGCTCACCTCGACGCGTAACCGGCTCACGACGGTTTGCGTGGTCGTCGTCCCGACGTCGACGCCGACGCTCGTGACCGTCTCGCCGCGGCCTGCCATGGCGTGGAGTGCGACGGGAGCGGGTTAGCCCTTCTGGAACTCGCGGTCGTCTCCCCCCAGATCGAGCCCGCTCGCCCGCTGTTCGAGCATCTCCGCGAGCAGGTCGGCGATCGCCGCGCCGGCTTCGACCGCCGGCAACCCC
>SKXI01000128.1 GCA_007128515.1 Halococcaceae archaeon
ACCTGGACCGCCTCGTCGGCGACCTCGACGGCGACCCGCGAGGCGAACTCCTTGGCCATCGAGGCGAGCGCGGTGAGCTCGCCGCCCTCGTTCTCGACCGCCCACGCCGACTTGTACGTCAGGTTGCGCGCCGCCTCGGTCTGAGTGTGCATCTCCGCCAGTTTGTGCTGGATCGCCTGGAACTCCGAGATCGACCGGCCGAACTGCTCGCGTTCCTGGGCGTACTCGAGCGCGCGTTCTGCGGCGCCCTTCGCGATGCCAACGCCCTGTGCGGCGACCATCGTCCGGGTCTCGTCGAAGAACTGCATCAGCTGGAGGAAACCCATCCCACGGGTGCCGATCAGGTTCTCCTCCGGTACCCGAACGCCGTCGAAGAGCAGTTCCGCGGTGTCCGAGGCCCTGATTCCGAGCTTCCCGGTGATCTTCTCGGCCGAAAAGCCCTCCCGATCCGACTCGACGAGGATCTGTGAGAACCCCGAGTAGCGGTCCTCGACGTCCGGATCGGTGAGACACATCACGACGAAGTACTCGCCCACCGAGCCGTTCGTGATCCACATCTTGGTCCCGTCGATGACCCACTCGTCGCCGTCTTTCTCGGCGGTCGTCGAGACCGAGGAGACGTCCGAACCGGTGTCGGGTTCGCTGATCGCCGCACCCATCACCGCTTCCCCGGTGGCGATCGGTTCGAGATACCGTTCTTTCTGCTCCTCGGTACCGAACTCCATGATCGCGTCCGCGCCGAACGCCGCGCTCGTGATACAGAGTGCGATGCCGGGGTCGACGGCGAACAGTTCTTCGGTTATCATCGCCATCTCGACCGGGTCGTAGCCGGCACCCCCGTACTCCATCGGGAGGTGTGCGCCGGTGAGCCCCATCTCCGCGGCCGCGTCCATCACCTCGTGAGGGTAGCTCTCCGCGACGTCGTGCTCGCTCGCGACGGGCGCGATCTCGTTCTCCGCGAAGCGCCTGACCTCCTCGCACACTGCCTCCTGCTCCTCGGTGAGTCCGAACTCCATGAGAGCGAGGAACACGCTCTCCGTGAAAAACATTCGTAACCCGAGATGAACCTCCTTCGAGTTTATTCCGGCGGCAACGGAAACGTTGAACTGGCTGCCTGCCACAGTGGCGCGTATGGACCTAGAGGAGATCAACACCGTAACCGTTCTCGGCGCGGGGAACATGGGTCACGGGATCGCCGAGGTGGCGGCGCTCGCGGGCTACGACGTCGTGATGCGCGATATAAAAGAGGAGTTCGTCCAGGACGGCTACGAGGGGATCGAGTGGAGCCTCGGGAAGCTCGCCGAACGGGACCGGATCAGCGAGGAGGAGGCGGAGGCCGCCCTCTCGCGGGTGACGCCCGTCGTGGAGGTGGAGGAGGCAGTGAGTGACACCGACTTCCTCATCGAGGCGGTACCGGAGAAGATGGAGATCAAGAAGGAGGTCTACCGGGAGGTCGAACGCCACGCCCCGGAGCACGCGATCTTCACGACGAACACCTCCAGCCTCTCGATCACGGAGCTCTCGGAGGTCACGGAACGCCCCGAGCGCTTCTGCGGGATGCACTTCTTCAACCCGCCCGTTCGGATGGACCTCGTCGAGGTGATCTCGGGCGCACACACCGCCGAGGAGACCCTGGAACTCACCGAACAACTCGCCGAGGCGTTCGGGAAGACGCCGGTGCGCGTTCACAAGGACAGCCCCGGGTTCATCGTCAACCGCGTCCTGGTCCCGCTGATGAACGAGGCGGCCTGGATCGTCCACTCGGGGGAGGCGACGGTCGCGGAGGTCGACTCGACGGTGAAATACGGGATGGGCCAGCCGATGGGGAGTTTCGAACTCGCCGATCAGGTCGGCATCGACGTCGGCTACCACGTCCTCGAGTACATGCACGAGACGCTCGGTGACGTCTACGAGCCGTGTCCGCTGCTCGTCGAGAAGGTCGAGGCCGAGGAGTACGGGAAGAAGAGCGGGCGGGGCTTTTACGACTACGAGGAGGGGGGAGCGGAGATCCCCCCTGACGAGGGGAGCGAGGAGATCGAAGCCCGACTGACCGCGGTGATGGCCAACGAGGTGGCGAAACTGATCGGCAACGACGTCGCGGACGCGCGGGCGATCGACGAGGCGACGACGCTCGGCGGCGGCTGGCCGGAGGGACCGGCGAAGGTGGCCGATTCGTACGGACTCGACTCGCTGGTCGAGACGCTCGAATCCCTCCACGAGGAGACCGGGGCCGAGCGCTACGAACCCGCCGACTACCTCCGCGAGGCCGCCGAGGAGGGTGGGTTCTACGGGAGCGACGAGGAGGGCGAAACGTTCGAGTACGAAGCCATCGCCGTCGAGATCGAAGAGGACGTCGCTCACCTCACGATCGACCGGCCACACCGGATGAACACTATCACGACCGACATGATCGAGGAGATCGACCACGCGATCGACGAGTTCGAAGAGCGCGAGGTCAGAGCGATCCTCCTCTCCGGCGCCGGCGACCGGGCCTTCTCCGCGGGCTTCGACGCCTCGACCGCCGCGGCCGGAAGCGGGATCGAAGCGGCCGAACTCTCGCGGTTCGGCCAGAAGACCTTCGGGCGGTTCGAGGAGCTCCCGATGCCGGTGCTCGCCGCCGTCGACGGCTACTGTCTCGGCGGCGGGATGGAACTGGCGACCTGTGCGGACCTCCGTATCGCGAGCGAACGGTCCACCTTCGGCCAGCCCGAACACGACCTCGGGCTGCTCCCCGGTTGGGGGGGCACCCAACGGCTGCGCCACGTCGTCGGGGAGGGCCGCGCGAAGGAGATCATCTTCACCGCCGACCACTACGACGCCGAGACGATGGAGTCCTACGGCTTCGTGAACGAACTGGTCGAGAACGACGCGCTCGCCGAGCGCGCCGAGGCGTTCGCGGCGGACCTCGCCGCCGGCCCGCCGATCGCACAGAAGTTCACGAAGCGTGCGATGCTCGCGGGTCGCGACGACACCGACGCGGGTCTCGAAGTCGAGTCGGTCTCGTTCGGGCACCTCTTCACCACCGACGACATGTGGGAGGGGCTCTCGGCGTTCCAGAGCGACAGGGAACCCGAGTTCGAGGGGAAGTAACCGGACGGGAACGGAACGGTTAAACCCGTCTGCCAAGAACTGATGCGTGCGTACGCTCGCTTGGTGTAGCCCGGCCAATCATATCGGCCTTTCGAGCCGATGACGGGGGTTCAAATCCCCCAGCGAGCAT
>SKXI01000286.1 GCA_007128515.1 Halococcaceae archaeon
CGTACTCCGGCGGCGACCTCGACTGGACCGTGGAGGGCGACCGTCCGACGAGACCGGCGGTCGACGACGAGTACGTCTACGTCGCCTCGCGAAAGGGCGGCCTCGCCGCCTACGACCGGGAGAGCGGCGTGGTGGGGTGGCGGCGTCCGGACGAACGGGTCACGGATCTCGTCGTCTCCGAGGGCGAACTCACCGCCGTCAGGATCCCCCGCGAGCGGCCGGGCGAACCGACGCCACTGCTCGAATCTCGCGAGATCGAGACCGGGGAGGTCCGCTGGGAGCGCGAACTGCCCGGAGAACGGACTCCGGTCGTCGCCGATGGGACGATCTACGCCGGAGGCAGGGGCCTGACGGCGCTTCGCTGATCAGTCCGCGGCCTGACGGTCGACGTCCGCCGCCTCGATGTCCTCGCCACCGACCGAGGAGCGAAGCGAGTCCATCCCGTCCTCGCCCTCGATCCCGAAGTTCTCGTTGTAGAGCGCCTCAACCCGCTCGAGTTCCTCCTCGGAGAGCGCTGGCGTCTCGGGCGCGGCGGCCCACTCGTCGATGTCGGCCCGCGAACGGAACGTCGGCGTCACCGTCGCGACCGGCTCGTGGGCGAGCAGCCACTGGATCGACGCCTGCCCGAGCGTTCGCTCGCCCTCTCGCTCGAGGAACCGGATCGCCTCGACCTTCTCGAAGCCCGTCTCGTACCACTCCGTCGGGCGGTACGCCCGGTGGTCGCCCTCCTCGAACTCGGTTTCTGGAGTTACCTGCTCGTTCAACAGCCCCGAGGAGTGCGGAACCCGGGGGATCAGGCTCGTCTCGGCGTCGAGGCGCTCGATCTCCTCCAGGAACGGCCGTGCGGGTACCTGCTCGAAGGCGTTCCAGACGAACTGCAGCGCGTCGAAGCCCTCCGCGATCGCCGTCTTCCCCTCCGCGATCCAGCCGATCGAGGGGCCGAGCGCCCAGCCGATCGCCTCGCAGCGACCCTCTTCCTTCAGCGATTCGAGCGTCTCGAGGACGTCCTCGTCGACCTCCGCGGCGTTCGCGTTGTGTAGCTGGAGGACGTCCACGTAGTCGGTGCCCAGTCGATCGAGGCTTCTCTCCGTCGCCTCGCGGATCCACTCGGGCGTGATCTCCTTCGGGAGTTCGCCGTGGCCGGCCTGCGGGTTGTTGTAGAAGTCGTAGCCGACCTTCGTGCCGATCGTGACCTCGTCTCGGATCTCGGAGAGCGCCTCGCCGACGATCTCCTCGCTCTTGCCGTGGCCGTAGACGTCGCCGGTGTCGACGTAGGTGATCCCCTGCTCGACCGCGTAGCGGAGCAGTTCCCGGTCCTCTTCGTCCGTACGGTCGCCCCACCAGTCGGTGCCGACGACCCACGCGCCGAAGCCGACCTCGCTGACCTCCACTCCGGACGATCCGAGCGTTCGGTGCTTCATGCCCGCCCGTTGGGAGCGGGGACACTTAGCGGGTGCGAATACGCCCACGGCCCGGGGATCGGCACAACGTATACCTCCCTGCTCGACGAACGGGGACGGTCGGAGTTCGCGGTTCTCACGTCGGCCGGGGGGCCGGCGCGACGGCGGATCGGCGAGACCGACGCACAACCGAACCGATTTGTGGGAGGCGGGGTAAGGGGGGTCATGACGAAGCGATACGTCTCACTCCCGGAGGCGGCCGAGCGAGGGGTCCAGGCGTTCGTCGACGAGGTCGACGAGCGGCTCTCCGGCGAGGAGGACACCTGCGAGGTCGTCCGCGAGACGCTCGTGGACCTCTACGGAGATCGCGAGGCGTACGAGGCGTGGCAGGCCGGCGAGGAGGTCTCGGCAGCCGAACGCGTCCGTCTGCAGGGCTACGACCCGTGCAACGCGACGCTCGAGAGCGAGTACTACGCGGAGAAAGACGAGGAGGCGTTCCGGCGGTCGAAACACCTCCAGTGGCTCTGGCGGCAGTTCGACGCGACGCCGATGGCCGACAACGTCGAGTTCGCGCTCCGTTTCAGACGGATGCTCGCCGGTCACCTCTTCGAGGAGTGCGGTGAGGGCTGTCGGTTCTTCAAGGGTATCACGTTCACCTACGGCCACAACGTCTCGGTGGGGGAGAACGTCGTCGTCCACGACGGGGTGCACCTGGACGACCGGGGCTACCTGACGATCGGCGACAGGGTCTCGATCTCCGACGGCGTCCACGTCTACAGCCACGACCACGACGTCGTCGACCAGACCGAGGTGACGAACTTCCACACCACGATCGGCGACGACGTCAGGCTCACCTACGACTCGATGGTGCGTGCGGGCTGCAACGTGGGCGAGAACGCGATCGTCGGCGCGCGCGCCGTCGTTCAGAGCGACGTCCCGGCACACCACATCGCGGTCGGGATGCCGGCGAAGAGCGTGAAGGTGAAGCCCGGCTGGGAGGACGTCGCGCGCCCGGTCGACGACCCGGTCGAGACGGATCGAACCGGACGCAGGCTCGACGACGAACTCCCGGCCGACCTCGAGGTCTTCGACGAGTTCGAACGCGACCTCGGCACCTCCGACTGAGCCAGCAGTTACGACGAACCCTATCAGGTGACGCCGTCGCTCGCGGCGTCGAAGCGCTCGTACTCCCGGGTTTCGACGATCTCCCGTAGCTCGTTCGCCACCCTCGCGACGTCCGCGTGAGTGGTGTACAGCGGCGCCGGACAGACCCGGATCACGTTCGGCGGCCGGTAGTCGACGATCACACCCCGCGAGCGGAGCGCCTGGCTGAGCCGGTAGGCCTCTCCATGTTCGAGCGCGACGTGGCCGCCGCGGCGCTCGGGGTCGCGGGGGGTTCCCACGGCGAACCCCTCGATCTCGTCGGCGAGGTCGATCAGGAACCCGGTGAGCGAGAGCGATCGCTCGCGGATCAGCTCGATCCCAGCGTCCTCAAGTATCGAGAGTGCGCCGAACAGCGGCGCCGCGGAGAGCACCGGCACCGTCCCGATCTGAAACGCCCCCGCGTCGGGTGCCGGGGTGTACGTGAGGTTCATGTCGAACTGCGTTCCCTTCTCGTGGCCCCACCAGCCGGCGAGCCCCGGTTCCGCAGGGAGGTGACGCTCGTTCACGTAGAGCCCCGCGATCGCACCCGGACCGCCGCCGACGTACTTGTAGTTGCACCAGACCGCGACGTCGACGCCGTGTTCGGAGAGCCGGTGTGGGACGACGCCGATCGAGTGCGCGAGGTCGAACCCGCAGAGCGCACCGGC
>SKXI01000187.1 GCA_007128515.1 Halococcaceae archaeon
GGATCGTAGGGTCGCGTGTCGTCGGCCCGTGGTGCACCGATCGCGAGCACCCGGACCGGCTCGGTCGCCGACCGGGCGTTGTACGCTCGGTGTGGGCTCTCCGGCTCGGCGACGAACAGCTCACCCTCCCCCAGGAGGTACTCGCGCCCGGGCGTCTCGACGGTGAGCGTCCCAGAGACGACGTAGAACAGCTCCTCCTGTTCGTCGTGGGAGTGGTACGCGAGCGGGATCTGTTCGCCCGGCTCCGCGTCGTAGCGGTTGACCGAGGCCGATTCGAGACCCACGGCCTCGCCGATCGCCCGCCGCGAACACGGACGATCGGGCGTCTCGGGGAGGACGTCGGGGTCGAGTGCGTGGTAGCCCATCGTCAGACCGGAGGTCACGCGCCGGCATAACCCTGGGGGATGGCCAACGGTTAACACCCTGTAGACCCTACTGGGCGACGATGAGCGAGAAGAAGACCGAGGCCTGTGGCCGCTGCTCGATGACGGCGGTGGTCGACGCCACCGGTGAGCGCTCCCGCGACGTGTTCGGGGCGGAGCGGATCGAGCTCGAGGAGAGCGAGCTCCGTCGGGCGTCACCGCACGTGGTCGCGCTCTCGGGGCTCAAAGCCCGTCTGGACGGGATCGCCTCGAGGCTGATCTACGGCAGATGATGCCAGAAGAGCTATTGCCGACGAAACGGTTCGCTCGATAGCACATGGAGGAGTCCGTCTCCGGTTTCAAAGAGCGCGGAGGGTGGGCACGGATCGTCGAACACGGCGAGCGGGTGACCCGCGCGTTGCGAGAGGCCGGTGCCGAGACCGAGTACCCGGAGGCGTTCGCCGAGTGGGAGCGGTGGCGCCCGAAGGCCGACGAGGAGATCGACGAGGAGGTCTCGGAGAAGACCGCCGTACAGGCGTCCGTCGACGAGGGCGAGGGCGAACGCGAGGGGAAGGGTGCCGAAGAGGACCTGAAGACCGCGGGCGAGCGCCTGACCGAGTCCTACGAGAAACTCGAAGAGGAGGACACCGACGGTGCGCTCGACGACTGGAGCGAGTCGATCAGCTACGTCGCCCGGGCGGCCGACTCCGCGAGCCGAAAGGCGCTCAGGAAGGTCGAGGACACCGTCTACCGGAACGTGATGACGCAGATCGCGCCGTACTACTTCGACAACGAGCTGGTGAGCGCGAACGTCCAGCGCTCGAACCGGGGCGAGCGCCCGATCTTCGTCTTCGAGATCAACGTCAACGACGACGAACTGAAAGCCGAGGTCTCGGAGCGTCTCGCCGAGTACGAGCAGGTGATCGACCGCTGGCACGTCGGCGCACGGAAGCAGGTCGAGACCGCGCAGGCGGCCGAGGGCGTCGAGATAACGAAGCGGGAGATCGAGGCCAACAGCTCGGTGCCCGAAGAGGAACGGATCGAGGAGGTGATCGAACCGGCGCTCGACCCGCCGAGCGTCATCGAAGGTGAACACCCCGACAAGGAGATCCCTCCGGCCCTCGCGGCAGCGGAGGCCGCCGACGGGGACGACGAGGACACCGACGGCGCCGACGACTCCGAGACCCGCGAGTGAGCCGCTGACGACAGCTTATTACCCCCCTCTCCACGAGTAGGGACGAATGGTGGACCCCGCCCTCCTGGCCGTGACGGCCGTCGCAGCGATCGCGAGCCTGTTCATGTCGTGGTCGATCGGGGCGGGCTCCAGCGGGTCGACCCCGTTCGCTCCGGCGGTCGGCGCGAACGCCATCTCGGTGATGCGCGCCGGCTTCTTCGTCGGGCTGCTCTGTTTCGCCGGCGCGGTGCTCCAGGGCCAGAACGTCTCCGAGACGATGGGACGGGGCCTGATCGGTGGGGTGACGCTCAGCCCCGAGGCGGCGGCGATCGCGCTGTTGACCGCCGCGGGACTCGTGATGATCGGCGTCTTCACCGGCTACCCGATCGCCACCGCGTTCACCACGACCGGTGCGGTGATCGGCGCGGGCCTCGCCCTCGGTGGGACGCCCGCGTGGGGACAGTACCAGCAGATCGCGGCCCTCTGGATCCTCACACCGTTCGTCGGTGGGGGAATCGCCTACGTGACCGCGGTGGTGATCCGACGCGAGGACGTTCCCGACCGTCGCTCGGTCCCCCTCCTCGCCGGCGTCGTGGGCCTCCTCGTCGCGAACATCGAGCTCGCCGTGCTCGGTCCGGAGGGCGAGGACACGTCGATCGCGCAGTCGGTCTCGGGGTGGGCTGACCTCGGTCTCGGGATCGACCCGGTCGCCCCGGCGACGATGGCCCTGATCGCCGGGGTCGCGGCGTACGTGGTCAGCCGCGACATGCGGGGGAACGTCGAGCGTGGCGAGCGGCACTTCCTGCTCACGCTCGGTGCGCTCGTGGCGTTCTCCGCCGGGGGCAGCCAGGTCGGGCTCGCGATCGGCCCCCTTCTCCCGGTGCTGGACCCGTTCTCGATCCCCGTCCTGGCCGTGCTGTTCGGCGGCGGCGTCGGCCTGCTGATCGGCGCGTGGACCGGCGCCCCGCGGATGATCAAGGCGATCGCACAGGACTACTCCTCGCTCGGTCCCAGACGATCGATCGCCGCGCTCATCCCCTCGTTCGCCATCGCACAGACCGCGATCCTCTTCGGCATCCCCGTCTCGTTCAACCAGATCATCGTCAGCGCCGTCGTGGGCGCGGGTGCGGCCGCCTCCGCGGGCGGCGCGGGCGTCAGCCGGCGGAAGATCGGCTTCACGCTGCTCGCCTGGATCGGCTCGCTCGCGCTCGCACTCGCGCTCGGCTACGGGCTCGTGACCGGCGTCTCGATGCTCCTCTAACCCTCGTCAACTGCCCTCTCGATCGGTCGTTCCGTCCGCTCGACCCGCGCCTTCATGATCCGGGTGTTCTCGACCTCTTCGACGGTTATATCCGTGCCGTCGTAGGCGAACGTCTCGCCCTCCTCGACGAGCCGACCCGCGCGGTTGAAGACGAAACCGGCGATCGTCTCGAACTCCTCGCCCTCGGGCAGGTCGATCTCCAGGGCGTCGTTCACCTCGTCGATGTTCACCTCCCCGCGGACGACGATCTCGCCCTCTCGGACGACCTCGATCGGCTGTTCTTCCTCCCCATCGAGGATCTCCCCGACGACCTCCTCGACGATGTCCTCGAGCGTGACGATCCCCTCCGTGGTGCCGAACTCGTCGATGACGATCACCATGTGCAGGCGCTCGGCGCGCATCTCGCGCAGCA
>SKXI01000359.1 GCA_007128515.1 Halococcaceae archaeon
CCGCGGACGACCCAGTCGAAGCCGTAGCGGAAGGCGGCGAGCATCCCGCCCGTCGCGATCAGGATGACGAGCAGGTACCAGATCCCGAGCGAGGGGTCGTCGGTCTCCTCGGTCGGCTGGAGGCCGGCACCCTGGAAGGGCTCGACCAGCGCGAGCGCGCCGAGCTGGACGAACACGAACAGGGAGAGCGTCGCGGCCGACGCGAGCGCCAGGCGCGTCCGGTGGTCCATACTCTCGCAATCGGTTTCGCGGGTATGTGCCTTCCGTTACCGGGCGTAGAGCTTCGTCCCGAGCAGCCCGGGCAGGTCGTCCTTCTCGTGTGGCGTCACCGCGACGTACGGCCGCGAGACGGGGCCGAAGACGTCGACGACGCGGCCCACCCCGTCCAGTCGGTCGTCGACGACCATCGTCCCGATCTCGGGTCGCTCCTCGCCCGGACAGCGGACGATCGCGAGCCCCTGCGCGGTCGAGACGACCTCGCCGATCCGCCTCATCGCCATCCGTCGTTCGCCTCCCCCGAGTCGCTCGCCCTCACCGTCTCACTCCCGGAGCGCGGTGACGTACGCCGCCACCGCCTGCACGAGGTCGTTCTTCGTCGCGTCGTCGGCGTCCTTCACGACCACGCGACCGCGGGCTTCGTACTCCTGGGGGTAGATCCGCTCGCGCTCGATCGCGGCGTCGTACCCGACCTGCTGGACCGCCGCGGCGATCTCGTCGACGGTCGGTTCGCTGACCGCGAGGTCGAGCGGCACCCGGCGGCCCCCCGACCGGGATCGATCGGCGTCGAGATAGGCGGGCCAGATCACGTTCTCAGCCATGTGAGAGCCTCGTCCGGTGGCGGGAAAAAGCCCTCCGACTCTCGGAGGGACCGGGGAGATGGGCCGATCAGGCGGCGGGAGGGGGTTCGAGGTGCCGGTCGAAGAACTCGAGTTGGTCGCCGACGACGTCCTCGAACGCCTCGAGGAACCCGTCGAAGTGCCCGACGGGATAGCGGCGCAGTTCGCCACGGGGCGCACTGACGGCGGCCCGCTCGATCGGTCGGAGGGGCACCATCGTGTCTCCTGCCGCGAGACAGAGCAGCAACGGGCAGCGCACGCGGTCGGCATCACGGATCGGACGGACTCGCAGGAGGGACTGGCTCGGCTTCGCGAGGAACTCGTCGTGCCAGTTCGAGTCCTCGGCTCTCACCGCCCGGAAGCCGGGTTCCGCCTCCGATCGGTTCAGCAACGCCCGACCCCCTGGCGGACCGGTTACCCGCATCCGGATGTGTCGACGGCCCATCGCGGCTCGCACCGTCGCGGCCGTGTACCGCACGTTGCTTCGAAGGTCGTACTCGCACGCCCCAGCGAGGCCGTCGAGCAGGGGAAACATCGAGACGGCCGCGGCCGCCGAAAGCCGGTCGTCACGTGCGGCGACGTGGACGGCGTGGCCGCCGGCGAACGAGAAGCCCAGACCGCGATTCGGTCCCCGTCGATCCCGTCGAGCGTCCGGGCGAAGTCGATAGCGGCCTCGAGGTCGGCGCGCTGGCGCTGGTAGTCGATCAACTGACGAGGGTCACCCTCGCTGTCGCCCAGATGCCGGAAGTCGAAGGACAGTGCCGCGATCCCCGCGTCGGCGAACCGTTCGGCGAACCTGGGGACTCCGTCGCGACGGGTCGGACTGAAACCGTTGCCCATCACTACGCAGGCCGCGTCGGTCCCGCCAGTGTCGCGCGGTCGATACAGCGTCGCGGCGCACTCCTCCCCGTCCGATCGAAAGCGCAGCTCCTCCCGCGTCGCCTCGGCGTTCTCGGTACCGTCGTCCGAGACAGCTCCGAGTGTTCCTCCCGTTTCCCCCTCCCCGGTGTCGTGTCTGCCATGGTTCCTCCCCGGTGCGTGACGTTCGTTCCGACGGTCACGACACTCGACACCACCCTCCCGCGCGGGAACGTCCGGTGTCCGTTCGTCGACGTCTGTGTTGAGTGTTACCTCACGGCAGTCGCCGCTCGAACACTCGCCGGTGTACTGCCGGTGGTCCCCGTCAACGCCGCCGCGCGGCGATCAGACCCGCAAGCACCAGCGCGACGAGCGCGACCACCACGCCGAAGCCCGGCTGGTCCTCGGCGGCATCGTCGGCGAGTTCCTCGTCGTCGGCCCCGTCAGCGTCCTCCAGGTCGGCGTCGTCCGTCGTGTCGACCTCGTCATCGGCCGCGTCGTCGACCTCCTCGTCGTCGACCTCGGCGTCGTCCGTCTCCGCCTCGTCGGCGTCGTCAGCTTCCTCGTCGACGTCCTCCTCGGCTGCCTCGGCAGCCTCCGCGTACGCGTCGGGGTGGAACGTCTCCGCGAGCTCCGCGATCGCGTAGACCACGTACGGGCCGGGCTGGTTCATGAACTGGGCGTCGACGGAGGCGAGGTTACCTTCCTGGCCCGCGGTCGTCTCCGCGACGATCCCCTCGTCCATGTCGGGCTCGTCGAAGTCGTCCGGGTAGACGATCCAGTCGGGGTTCTCGTCGACGACGACCTCGTCGCTGATCGGCTCGTAGAAGTCGATGCCGACCTCGCTGCCGAGGTTCACCCCGCCAGCGCTCTGGATGATCTGCTCGGTGAACGAGCCCTCGCCGGCGGTGAAGCCGCCACCCATCGAGTAGAGCACGAGCGGTTCCTCCTCGCCCTCGATCGCCGCCTCGACGATCCCGATCTCCTCGTCCATCCAGGCCATCGTCTCCTCGGCGCCGTCGCACTCGCCGGTGAGCTCGCCGGCGGTCGCCACCTTCTCGTAGACGTCGTCGAGCGACGCGGCCGGGGCGTACTGGTAGACCGTGAGACCGGCGTCGCGGAGCTGTTCGATCTGGTCCTCGTCGGCGGTCGAGGAGGCGAGCACCAGGTCGGGTTCGAGCCCGACGATCGTCTCGACGCTCGGCGTCAGGTCGTCCTCGCCGGAGATGTCCTCGGGCTCGTCGTAGCCCTCCAGGTAGTCCGTGTACTGCCCGACCGGCATCCCGACCACCCGGTCTTCGACCCCGATATCGAAGAGCACCTGCGCGTCGCTCGGCATGATCGCGACGATCCGTTCCGGTTCTTCGTCCAGTTCTATCTCCTCACCCGTGCCGTCCTCGACGGCCAGTGGGAACTCGCACGTCGGTTCGACCTCCGCCGTCGCGTCCGCCATCGGAACCGCTGCGCCCATACCGGCGCCGGAAACGGCGACGAGGAGC
>SKXI01000094.1 GCA_007128515.1 Halococcaceae archaeon
GCGAGGGGAAAGTGCTCGTCACGAGTCTCAGGGGAACGCTCACCGAGGGCGTCGACTACCGGGGCGACCGGCTCGCTGCGGCCGCGGTCTGCGGGGTGCCGATCGTGAACACGGCGAGCCCGCGGACGCGGGCGGTTCGTGCCGCCTACGACTCGGTCTTCGGCAACGGCTTCGAGTACGCGCTCACCGTTCCCGCGGTGCGAAAGGCGCGCCAGGCGGTCGGCCGGGTGATCAGGGGTCCCGAGGAGGTGGGCGTTCGGGTGTTCGTCGACGAACGCTACGCCCGCGACTCGTGGGACAGCGTCCGGGGCTACCTCCCCGAGGAGGAGCGAGCCGAGTTCCAGCCGGTGAGCCCGGACATGCTCGCGCTGGGGCTCGAGCGCTTCTCGGAGCGAGGCCTTTAGTCCCGGAGGTGGTAGACCGACCATGTTCGAGGAGGACGACCCGGTGATCGAGCAGGTCGGCTACCGGCTGATGAGCCAGGGCGTCTACTTCCAGTCGGTCGAGCGTAGTGGGCAAGCGCTCCGGATCGAGTACGAGACGGTCGCGCCGGGCGACGGCATCCCCCGCCAGCAGATGGGGCGGGTGATCAACACGTTCCGCGACGCGCTCGAGGAGGGGTGGGAGCCGGCCGGTCTCGACGTGTGGGTCTACGATACGGACGGGGAGTTCAGGGGCCGGTGGGGGATGGAAGCCGAGTGGCTGGAGTCGCTCGAGGCCGAGGAGCTGACCGAGGTCGAGTTCTCCCGGCGGGTGCTCTCGACGGTCTCGTTCGACGAGCGAGAAGACAGTTAACCGTCGGGCCGGTAGCCACGTCGAGTCCCCCATGTGCCTGCTCTCGACCTGCCGGAGCGCTCCCGCGAGGGGGTCGCCGTACTGCGAGGGCCACGCCTGGCTCGATCCGAGCGTCGACCCGCTCGACAGCGCGGTCTCCGAGGTGACCGAGACGATCCGGAAGCGGTGGGACGACCTCGCAGAACGACACGCGGGAAAGCGCTACCGTCTCCACCGGGCACGGGCGATCCGGATCGCCCGGCCGGTCGCGCTCGCCTGGGACGTCCCAACGAGCGAGGTCCTCGCCGGCGCCAGGGATCGGCTGCTCTCGGAGCTCGACCTCGTCTCGCTCTCGGTGGAGTGAACCGGAAGTCGAAAGTCCGCGAGGCCGAACCGTGAGCCGTGGTCGGCGCCCTCGCCCACGCCGGTAGGCTGCTCGCGCGCTCGCTCGACCGTGCGGGCGTGATCGCCGAGCACCGCCTTCGGCCGACGCTCTCGCTGGCGTGGCCGCGCGTGCTCACCGGCGTCGCGCTGATGAGCAAACAGACCGCGGACGTGGCGATGGTCGGGCTCGTCCTCGGCCCGCCGGCGATCGCCGGTCTCGCGTTCGCCTACGCCTTCTGGGGGATCGTCACGTTCCTCGCGATCGGGCTGGCCGGCGGGACGATCGCGCTCGTCAGCCAGCACTACGGCGCCGAGCGCTACGACCGGGCCGAACTGGCCGTGAAGGCGAGCCTGCTGCTCTCCGTGGCGCTGTCGATCCCGCTCTCGGTCGGCTACGTTCTCGGCGCGGAGTCGCTGATCGGACTGCTCTCCTCGGACCCGGCGGCGGTCGGCTTCGGGGCGGCGTACCTCGTCGTGCTGGCGCCCGCGGCGGTCTTCGAGTTCCTCAACATGATCGTCTCGCGGACCTACGCGGCGGTCGGCGACACCTACACCCCGATGACCGTCCGCGTCGCGGGCGGCCTCCTCAACATCGCGCTCAACGCGGTCTTCATCTTCGGCCTCGAGATGGGCGTCGTCGGCGCGGCGCTCGGGACGGGCCTCTCGCTGGCAGCGGTGACCGTCGCTTTCGCGTGGGGGATCGTCGGGAACCGGTATCCGGTGATCGACCGACCACCGCTTCCGGTCCCGATCACCCGCTCCCGGCCACACGTGGAGGTGGCGCTCACGAGACAGCTGCTCTCGATCTCGACCCCGCTGATGGGCCGACGCGCCGCCGAGACCGCCCTGATCTTCCCGCTGCTCGCCATCGCGGGCACGTTCGGGACCTCGGTGGTGGCCGCGCTCGAGATCGGCCGGCGGGTGAGAGCGCTGATCGACAGCCTGAGCTGGGGCTTTTCGATCGCCGCGAGCACGCTCGTCGGCCAGAACCTCGGGCGGGAGGACGAGGGCGAGGCCGACGCGTACGGGCGGGAGATCCTCCGCTTCTCGCTGTGCTGTTATCTCGTCCTCGCGATCGGCGTGATCGCGCTCGCGAACCCGATCGCGGGCGTCTTCACCGACGACCCGGAGACGCTCTCGCTCGCGACGGCCTTCGTCGCCGTCGGCGCGGTGAGCGCCCTCGGCCTCGGTCTCGACGGCTCGGTCACGGGCGCCCTGCGCGGCGCCGGCGACACGGCGTTCCCCTTTCTCGCGACGCTCGTCGGCATGTACCTCGTGGCGCTGCCGGTCGCGTACACGGGGACGCTCGGCCTCGGTATCGGCGTCGCCGCGCTCTATCTCGCCATGGTCGTCGAGACCTGGGCCCCCGGAGCGCTCAACTACTACCGGTTCGGGACCGGGAAGTGGAAGTCCGTGAGCCGGACGTACAGGGAGACGCCGGGTGATTGACCCGGCTCGACGGGAGTCAGACGCCTCGTCCGTCGGGCAGTCCGAACGGATCCCCTCCGGACGACTGGGGATCACACCCCGAAGGTCCGTATATCCGAGACGAAAACGCCTTACACCCCTGGTTCGTGAGTCCACGTGAATGCGGATCGTCGCCCACCGTGGCTGTGCGGACCAGTACCCCGAGAACACGCTCGGGGCGGTCCGCGCCTGTTCCCCCCACGTCGACATGATCGAAGTCGACGTCAGGCGGTGTGGCTCCGGCGAACTCGTCGCCTTCCACGACCAGAACCTCTCGCGGCTCACCGGCGTCGACCGCCGCGTCGACGCCACCGACTACGAGGAGCTCTCGGAGTTCACGATCCTCGACACCGGCGAACGGATCCCCAGCCTTACCGAGCTCCTCCGTGCCACTCCGGATCGGGTCGGGCTCAACCTCGAGCTCAAACGGACCGGGATGGCGGCGGACCTCCTCCGGGCGATCGACGGGATCGAGAACGAGGTCGTCGTCTCCTCGTTCGTCCCCGACGCGCTGTGGGAGCTCCGCGACCGGGACGACGACGTCGGCCTCGCGACGGTGTTCGCCGA
>SKXI01000074.1 GCA_007128515.1 Halococcaceae archaeon
GCGCCGTCGACGAAGATCAGCGACCCGTGGTCGTGGGCGATCGCCGCCAGCTCCGCGACCGGGTTGATCGTCCCGAGCGCGTTCGAGGTGTGAACGACCGAGACCATCTTCGTGCTGTCGGTGATCAGCTCTCGGGCGTGGTCCATGTCGAGTTCGCCCTCCTCGGTGATCCGAATGTACTTCACGTCCGCACCGGTCTTGTTGCCGATCTGCTGCCAGGTGACCAGCGAGGCGTGGTGTTCCATCTCCGTGAGGACGATCTCGTCGCCGGGGCCGAGCTCTTCGAGTCCCCAGGCGTAGGCGACGAGGTTCTCCGCCTCGGTCGTGTTCTTCGTGAAGACGACCTCCTCGCGGCCCCCCGAGGCGCCGATGAACTCGGCGACCCGGTCGTGGGCCTCCTCGTACGCGATGGAAGCCTCCTGGCTGAGTTGATGGATCCCCCGGTGGACGTTCGCGTTGTAGGTGCGGTAGTACTCGCTGATCGAGTCGATCACCTGGTTCGGCGTCTGCGTCGTCGCCGCGTTGTCGAGGTAGACCAGCCGACGGCCGTTGAACTCCCGATCGAGGATCGGGAAGTCCCCCCTGAGCCGGTCGACATCGAGCGGTGCGGACTCCTGAATTCCCATTGGGTGTGTGGAAGGGCCGGAACGAAAACACTCCTTCGGTCCGAACTTCCACCAGAAACCGTGAGCGGTTACGTTCGCCGGCTCGTTCGGACGAGAGCGATCAGAACCGGTTCAGCCAGAGCAGCTGTGCGTGGACGGTGCCGTCGACCTCGAGGACGTTACCCTCCTCGACGAACCCCCGGTCGATCGCGAGCGCGACACACCGTTCGCCGACGAGGTTCGCCACGGTCGCCCGGGCGAGGCCGTCGACGACCCTGTCCTCGTCGGCCTCCTCGCCGGCGTAGAACTCCTCGGTGACGGTGAGCGAGACGTCTCCCTCCGAGAAGGTCTCGCCGAGGACGTCCCGGTCACAGACCGACACCAGAAGCCCCTTCGGCGTCTCGCGCTCGCGGATGATCATTCGATCAGTCGGTCTTCGGCGTGCTCGCGGAGCTCCTCGGCGTGGGCCGCGACCTCCTCGGCCTCCTCGTCGCGGCCGAGCATCTCCAGCGCGCGTGCTTTCTCCTCGTAGACGTCGACCGAGCGCATGCCGAGTTTCATCGCGTTGTCGAAGCTCCGGAGCGCCTCCTCGGCCAGCCCGCGTTCGAGCTGCATGAACCCGCGGTTGTACCAGCCCTGCGGGAAGTGGTCGTCGAGTTCGACCGAGCGCTCTGCGTGGTAGAAGGCCTCGTCGTCCTCGCCGAGCTCCCAGAGCGCGTAGGAGAGGTTCGTCTCCGCGAGGGCTGCCTGTTCGCCGCGGTCGTCGATCCGGAGCGCCTCCCGGTGGGAGCCCGCCGCCTCGTCGTACTCCTCGAGTTCGGCGTGGGCGACGCCCTTGTTCACCCACGCCTCCGCCTCGAGCGGGCTGTCCTCCTCCGCGAACATCGCGGCGCGGGCGAACGCCTCGGTCGCCTGCTCGTGACGGTTGATCTGCATGTAGCTGAGCCCCACGTCGATCAGCGACTCCACGTCGACGTCCTCCTTCGCGATCTGGCGCTCGTCCAGCAGGTCGGAGACGACGTGGGAGTCGACGGGATCGACCTCGTCGGGGTCGACCCGGAACTCCGGCGGCTCGAGGTCGAACGCGCTGTAGGGGTCCTCGAACCCCCGACCTTCGGAGTAGCGGTGGTTTCTGTCCTCGTCGTCGGTCATAGTCGGAGTTGGCGACCGGCAGGTAAAACGCCTGCGCACGGGTAGGAGATCGCACCGACGACACGTCCGTTCGTGGCGGTGAGACGAAACGGATCGGGTGTGTACCTGGAGTTATCCACCCACGAAGTAGCGGTTCGATGGGAACGGCGCTTTTCGTACCCATCGCGTACCGAGGGATATGACCGTGGTCACGACGGACGAACGCGGGCGCGTCACGATCCCGAAGGAGGTCCACGAGCGGTTCGGCGAACGGTACCGACTGGTCGAACTCCGAGACGGCGTCAAACTCCTGCCGATCCCGGGCGATCCCGTTGCAACGCTTCGATCGGCAGCCAGTGGGGAGTTCAGGCGGGCGTCGATGGGCGACCTTCGCGAGGCCGCGAAGAAGGAAGCGCCGAGGCAGCCCGAATAGCGTGTACGCTGACACCGATTTCTGGGTCGTCCTCCTGAAAGACGACGACGGGCTCGCGGAGCGAGCCGAAACGCGTCTCGAGGAGTACCGAAACGATCTGGAGGTCTCGCTCGCGACGTTCATCGAACTGTTCCTGATAGAGGAACGCTTACCGTTCGACCGCGAACGGGCGCTCCTCGCGATCTTCGAACTGGCCGACTCCGACGTCGACGAGGACCTCGTGTTCCAGGCGTCGGAGTACGTCGACGACGGGCTCGGTACGTTCGACGCGTTCCACGCGGCGCTCGCGGGTGGAGCGATCCTCTCGAGCGACCGGGCGTTCGACGCGATCGACATCGACCGCGTTCCGCTCGAACGGGTTCGCGAAGACGAGTGAACTCCAGAAGCCTCCGCTCGTCCGTCTTCGACCACAGACGTCGAACGACGACCGAGCCCCCAGCGCTTATTCCCACCCACTCGAAACCCCGGATATGGGAGACAGCGGCGGGAAGTACGATCTCACCGAGATCTTCGTGATCAAGTTCGTCCTCGCCGACGTCGTCATCATCGCGGCGCTGCTCTTCGCCGGACCGATCTACGCCGTCGCGATCACTGCGCTGCTCGTCGTGAGCGTCTTCCTCGTCTGGTACCTGATGGAACGCGTCGGGACCGAGACCGAGGAGACGGAGGAACGAATCGATCCCGTCACCCGGCTCCAGGCGCGCTACGCCGCGGGCGACCTAACGGAGCGGGAGTTCGAAGACCGACTCGACAGGCTGATCGACGCGAACGAACGCGCGAAGCGAGCGGGTGTCGAGACCGAGGAGCTCTCGCTGGAGCGGGCGGACTGAGTCAGTCGATCTCCGTCTCGGTCTCGAACCCCGGTTCGCTCGTTTTTGAGGAGTCGTACCGTTCCCGGGCGTCCTCGACGGGTCCTCCCTTCGCCTCCGAACGCACCCGTTCGATCGTCTCGTAGACTTCCACGGGATCGTCGATCACCGCTCGATGACACCGAATATCGAGCCCACGGCGGACCCCGACCC
>SKXI01000358.1 GCA_007128515.1 Halococcaceae archaeon
CCGCCTCAGACGAGCTGCTGTACGTTCGTACCGGACGGACCGGTGCCCGTCTCTCGGTCCGGGCGGTAGACCGCTACAGCAGTCCGTATCAGAACGCCGTCTCGATCGCCGCGTCCAGCACCTCGATCGCCTCGTCGATCTCCGCCTCGGTGACACAGAGCGGCGGCGAGAGGACGAGCTGGAACGCGGGCCGGCCCGTCCCGACGAGCACGCCTCTCTCTTTCGCTTCCTTCGCCGCCTCGGAGACCGGGTTCTCGTCGGCGTCGTCGACCCACGGGTGGACGAACGGCTCACCGGTACCTGGATCGGCGAACCGGAGCCCCCAGTGAAGCCCGCGACCGACAACGTCGCTGATCACGTCGTGCCCGGTGGCGAGGGTCGAAAGCCGCTCTTCCATCACCGGCCCGAGGTCGGCCGCGTTCTCGATCAGGCCCTCTTCGTACTCGTCGAGCGCGGCGTGGGCGGCGGCGCAGGCCACCGGGTGGCCGCCGAACGTCTGGCCCAGGTCGACGCCCTCCTCGCGGGCGAACTCGCCGATCTCGGGCCGGGCGACCACGCCCGCCAGCGGCGCGTACGCGCTCGTCACGCCCTTCGCGAACGTGAGCATGTCCGGTTCGACGTCCTCGGTATCGATCCCGAACCACTCCCCACAGCGGCCGAAGCCGGTGATCACCTCGTCGGAGATCAACAGCACGTCGTGCTCGTCACAGATCTCCCGGACGCGGGGGAAGTAGCCCTCGGGGGCGGTGTACGCGCCGCTCGTCCCGGCGATCGGCTCGGTGAGCACCGCCGCGATCGACTCCGGCCCCTCGTTCCGGATAACGAACTCCAGGTGGGTCGCCGCCCGCTCGGCGAGCTCCTCGCCCTCGGCGTCGAACGCATCGGGTACCGGCGGGAGGAACTTGACCCCACCGGTGGTCGCGGCGCCGCTGTCGTCGAGCGCGTTCCGCGTCTCCGGGTCGCCCGTGAGCGAGCCGGCGCCGTACGTCGAGCCGTGGTACGACCGCCAGCGGGTGAGCACCTTGTGCCCGCCCGTGTACCGCCGTGCGAGGTGGACGGCCGCCTCGTTCGCCTCGCTTCCCGACACCGAGAAGAAGACGTCCGAGAGCGATCCGGGGCTGATCTCGCCCAGGCGATCGGCCAGCTCGTCGCGCGTGTCGTTGCCCTTCGCGGAGGAGACGTAGGCGAGACGTTTCGCCTGCTCGGCCATCGCGTCCGCGATCCGCTCGTTGCCGTGGCCGACGTTCACACAGTAGAGCTGTGAGACGAAGTCGAGGTACTCCGTACCCTCGTCGTCGGTCACTCTCGTTCCGTTGCCCTCGACGAACGTCGGCACGTCGTCGTCCGGCGACGACCAGTGGCGTATCGTCGTCGGACGCGGCGTCGCTCGTTGTGCCATAGACTCACACTACGGGCGGGAGGTGATTAATCTGCGGGAATCGGTCGATCGAACCGCGAGCGCTTCACCGGGACGACCGTCGCCACCCTGGATCTTCCGGACGCCCACATCACGGGGGTATCACACGACATTACGCGTATCGGTCACCGACTGGACCGTGGCGTGGGACGCTCCTGCAGGTTTTTCACGAGATAGCGTTATGCGATCGCGTCGCACAGTAAGCCAGCGGTGAATCGTCTCGTGGCAGAAGCAGCACCGTCAGACACGGAGAAGGAACTGCACACAGTCACGTCCCGGGATGGGACCGATATCGGCTACCGGGTATCCGGAGAGGGGCCGCCGATCGTGCTGGTCAACGGACCGTTCGGAGACCACACACGATGGGACACACTCGTGCCACACGTCACCGTACACGCCATCGACCGGCGGGGACGAGGAGCCAGCGAGGATCACCCGGACTGGAGTATCGAGCGCGAGTACGAGGACGTCGCTGCCGTCGTGGACGCGGTCGCCGAATCGACCGGCTCTCCGGTGACGGTCTATGGTCATTCCGGCGGCGGCATATACGCGTTCGGGGCGGTCCCGCTGACGTCCAGCGTCGGGAGGCTCGTCCTCTACGAGGGGTGGCCGCCGAGGGATCCGGACGTCATCTCACTGCCGACAGAACTTATGGAGGAGATGCAGCGGTTACTCGAGGGAGGTGACCGTGGTGGCCTGCTGGAACTCGTCTTCCGTGAACTCGTCGGATCGGACGAAGAAGAGCTCGAACACGTCAAATCCCAACCATCGTGGCAGGGCCGGGTCGAGGCAGCCCACACCGGGCTGTGAGAACTCCAAGCACTCGTCGAACTGTCCTGGGATCCCGAGGCGGCGGGTCGAGTCACCGTGCCGACACTCCTTCTGGTCGGTGATACGGATCCACACCCGCTGGCGGACGAAGCGGAGGCGGTGGTGGATACCGTGCCCGACGCACGAATCGCCGTGCTGGAGAGAAGGCCACGAAGCGGATATTACGGCCCCGGATCTCGTGGCGGAAGCGATCGTCGAGTTCATTGACCGAACCGGTTGAATCCCGGGTCGGCGGCGGTCATTTGGTGATGGAAGACGGCATGTCTCACGGCGAAACCGACGACCGTTCGACGGTGGAGACGCTGCCCGGACGGTGGTTGCCCTCGACTGATCGATACTGGAACATCGGGAGGTCGCGTGTTGCACGAGAGCCTACCAGCACCTGTATCGGACGATCCGCCATCGAGAACCGACGAGCCCCCGTCAGTCGAAGCGGTCGCGGTCGTGCTCTCCCTCGAAGTCGAGGTCCGGCCCGCGGGCGATTATCCGCGAGGGGTTCACGTCCGGGTGGGTCGTGTAGTAGTGCTCCTTGATGTGGTCCATCTCCACCGTCTCGGCGATTCCGGGGAGCTGATAGAGCTCTTTGAGGTAGTTCCAGAGGTTCGGGTAGTCGACGATACGGTTCACGTTACACATGAAGTGGGTGTGGTAGACGGAGTCGAACCGGACGAGCGTCGTGAACAGACAGATATCCGCTTCGGTGAGCCGGTCGCCCGCGAGGTAGCGCTGGTCCGCGAGCACGGACTCCCAGTGCGAGAGCGCCGAGAAGAGGTCGTCGATCGCCTCGTCGTAGGGTGCCTGTTTCGTCGCGAACCCGGCGCGGTAGACGCCGTTGTTGATCGGCTCGTAGATGGCGTCGATGACCTCGTCGATCTCCTCCCTGTAGCCCTCCGGATAGAGGTCCGCCTCGCGCGTGGCGTGGGCCTCGAACTCGGTGTCGAG
>SKXI01000327.1 GCA_007128515.1 Halococcaceae archaeon
ACTCCCGAGCGGTCGAACGAGCACCCGGGTCGGCCATCCCGTACTCGCCGCCGGCCCACTCGACCATCTCCGGGACCCAGTGGCCGGCGACCATGACGGGCGAAAGCCAGTCCAGCACGGCCGTCCGCGGCCGGTTCTCGACGCTCTCCGTTCGCGCTCTCACACGCGCGATCCGCGAGCGAAGCTCGGAGACGAGGTCCGTCGCCCGATCCGAGCGGTCGAGCGCCGCGCCGATCCGGTCGATGTCGGAGAGGACGTCCTCGACGCTGTGGGGATCGGTCGTGAGCACACGGCAGTCGAGGTCGAGCCGTTCGACCGCCCGCTCGACGAGGACCGAATCGATCGCGCAGACGTCACAGATCCCCTGCGTGACGATCAGGTCGGGGTCGAGTCGTGAGAGGGTCTCCTGGTCGATCTCGTAGACGCCGCCCGCCCGCTCCGCGCGGACGACCTGCTCGTTGATCGTCTCGCTGTCGGCGTCGGGGTCGACACGGGACCGGTTGACCGCCGGGAGCCCACGTACTCGGTCGGGGAAGTCGCACTCGTGGGAGACGCCGACGGGATCGACCCCGAGCGCACAGACTATCTCCGTCGCCGACGGGAGGAGGGTGACGACGCGCATGGACACGCTACGGTTCGGAGGGCCGTTAACCTAGAGGATCGGGAACGGTCGGGTGGGAACGTGGATGTCGCCAGGATCGCCAGAGAGGGTTGCGCTCATGGACTCCACCCGACGGGAGAACGGAGGCGCCAGACGGACTTCAACACTCACGTTCGTTGACGGGATTTCACCCGAGTTCGAACCGGTGGGGACCTTTCACCCGAGTTCGCGCCCGCGGGCGGTCCTCGCCGTTCGTCGACATCTCGTCAACCTGGCTATAAATCGGCGGTTAACTCGAATCCGGGGCGTCGGCCCGCCGCCAGGGTGCCGACGAAAGGGTGCGGGTTTTACGTATCGGACGTGTAGATGGGGTATATGGCCGCGAACGAGGTGCCGCCGGAGCTAGTGACGCTCGTCGAGAAGATGCAGAGCGAGTACCGCGACTCGGAGTACGACATCGCCGTCGCGCTCGCGGAGGCCCACGGACGGCTCACGGTCGAGGAGCTCGCCGACGAGACCGGCTACACCGAGCGGACGATCAAAAAGCGTGTCGGGACCCTCGAGGAGGCGCTCCGCGGCGACCCGCTGATCGACGTCGACGACGACGACGGCGCCGAACTCCACCCTCGGCTCGCGGAGGCGCTCCGCGGGTCGAGCGCGTAGTTTGACAGAAGACTCATTACAGGGACCGAACGAGGTTCGAGTGCGGGGGACCGCTGTGACGACCGGCCGCCGTATTTCCCCGCACACGCCCCAACTGCCCTTTCCCTCCCCCTTTTCGGACTTCTCTCCGTCCGACCGAGGCAGGCTCTACTCCCGCCGACCGAGAGCCGAGATGCCGACGACCAGCGCGCCGATCACGAACACTAGCGCGAGGCTCGCCGGGTCGGGAGCCGCCGCCGCGGCCGAACTCTCGACCTCCGGTTCGACGACGGTCGAGAGCGACCCGACGACACGCACGAGCGAGAGGACGCCGAGGACGATCAGCGTCGAGCCGACCAGCCCCCAGACCATCCCGATCCACACGCCGTCGCTCATTGGAGAACCTATACGACTAGAAGTAATATTCGTTACGGCAGTTCGAGAGTCGGACGGAGGCTCATAGGGATCGTCGTAGCCATCCGGATCTCCCAGACGTACACACCACCGACATCGCTCGATTCGCATTCGAGAAACCATGAACTTCTACGATGATCCCTATCAGTTCGAGGGTGAGTCGGGAGCGGGCTACCCGCCGAGGAACTCGGCGAACGGCCCGGTCAGGAACTCGACGTAACCCACGACGGCCAGCCCCAGCGAGACGAGCAACACCAGGAGGACCGGCACGCGGACCAGCCAGATCCAGGCGTCGCCGAGCGTGCCGAGGTCGCCGATGCCCTTGCTGAGTTCGTCCAGCGCCTTTCCGGGGTCGATCCAGCTGACGAGGATCATCATCAGGACGCTCCCCGTCACCAGCAGTATCTCCGCGGCGAGGATGTCGTAGAGGTCGACCATCACCAGGTCGATGGTCACCGGAGCGCCGAGGAGGAACATCCCGCCACCGATGGCGAGGGTGGCCCTCGTCCGCTCGAGGCCGTGTTCGTCGATAGCGTAGGAGACGACGACCTCCGTGAGGCTGATGGCGGAGGTGAGCGCACCGAGCGAGAAGGCGAAGAAGAACGCCAGACCGAGGAGCTGGCCGAACGCGATCTCGCCGAAGCCGCCGGCGAGCGCGATGAAGATAGCACCGGCGCCCGGGTCCGCCGGCCCGATGCCGGCGGCGAACAGGATCGGGAACGCCACGAACCCGGCGAGGATCGCGAGGCCGGTGTCGAAGCCGATGATCATCACGCCGTCCTCGGCGAGGTTCTGGTCCTCGGCGATGTACGACGCGTAGGTGATCATGATACCCATCCCCAGCGAGAGCGTGAAGAACGCCTGTCCCGCCGCGGCGGGGACGATGGACCGCCAGTCCTCGGCGAGGACACCGACGTCCGGCGAGAGGTAGTACGCGTACGCCTCGCCCGCCCCCGGGAGCGTCGCGGCGTAGACCGCGAGCCCGACGAGGAGGACGATGAGCGCCGGCACCATCCCCTTCACCGCCAGTTCGATCCCGCGCTGGACGCCGAGGGCGACGATCACGATGACGGCGACCATGAAGATCGCGTGGAACAGCAGGGCGTCGATGCCGACCGCGATCTCCAGGAAGTAGCCCTCGGGGTCCTCGAGGTAGGCGCCGGTGAAACTCCCGAAGAAGTACCGGACGACCCACCCGGCGACGACGCTGTAGTACGACATGATGAGAAAGGCGATGCACATGAACAGCGCGCCGACGTACTTCCAGGCATCGCCGCCGTACTCGCGTAACGCGCCGACGGGATTGAGGTGGGCCCGGCGGCCGATGCTGAACTCGACGAGCATCGCCGGCAGCCCGACGAGCAGGATGAAAAAGAGGTAGATCAGGAGGAAGGCGGCGCCGCCCTCCTGGCCGACCTGGAACGGGAACCGCCAGATGTTGCCCAGACCCACCGCGCTCCCGACCGCGGCCAGTATGAACCCTACTCTCGTCGCCCAGCTCTCCCTGGCGATGTCGTCGAGCGCCATAC
>SKXI01000184.1 GCA_007128515.1 Halococcaceae archaeon
GACACCTTCGGGCTGAGGCTTCTCCGTCATTCGTCCCGGACGAGTGCCCCGTCCCCGTGGCGCTCTCTCAGCCCCTGCAAATACACCTGCCCCTCGGCGATCCGGGGGGTCTGCTCCGCGAAGACGTACTCGAACATCGAATCCGGCGCGACGTCCATCGCCTCGGCCCCGTCGATCAGGTCCGCGATCTCGTCTTCGATGCGCGTCTCGATCGCGTCGATCGTCTCGTCGTCGAGCAGTCCCCGGTCTACCAGGTAGCGCTCCATCCGGGGGATCGGGTCCCACTTCTTCCAGCGTTCGACCTCCTCCTCGTCGCGGTAGTTCGTGGGGTCGTCGGCGGTCGTGTGCGCCCCGAACCGGTACTGCACCGCCTCGATCAGCGTCGGCCGTGGCTCCTCGCTCTCCCCGTCGGCCTCTCTCGCCCGTTCGACCGCTTCCTTCGTCACCTCGTAGACCGCGAGCGGGTCCATCCCGTCCACTCTGACCGAGGGGATCCCGTAGGCGGTCGCCTTCCGTGCGAAGTTCTCGCTCGCGGTCTGTTCTTCCGCCGGATGGGAGATCGCCCAGCCGTTGTTGTTGCAGAACAGCACCACGGGAACGTCGAAGACGCCCGCGAAGTTCGCGGCCTCGTGGAAGTCGCCCTCGCTCGTCGCGCCCTCACCGAAGTGACAGACGACGCACTCCTCGCCGCCGTTGAGCGCGCTCGCCCACGCCAGGCCGACCGCGTGGGGGATCTGGCCCCCGATCGTGATGTTGATCGGGAGGATCCGGTCCTCGGCGAGCGCGGCGTTGCCCACCTCGTCGCCCATCCAGTACCGGAGGTACTCGGGTCCGAGCCCGCGGACGATCGCGGCGCCGTGTTCCCGGTACTGGTACTGGATCCAGTCGTCGTCGGCGAGCGCGTACGTGGAGGCGACCCCCGAGGCCTCCTGGCCGGCGAGCGACGGGTAGGTCCCGATCCGGCCCTGGCGCTGGAGACTGATCGCCCGCTCGTCGAACCGTCGGGAAAAGCGCATCCCGACGTAGATCCCGAGCAGCGTCTCCCGATCGAGGTCTGGCACCGTCGCGTCCGCTCTCACCTTGCCCGTCTCCGAGAGCACCCGGTACGGCTCGTCGGACGTGTCGGTCATCGTCTCACACTCACGCGAGCGGGCGAAACCTCTTGCGGTCGCTTCCCGTCCCTACAACGGGAGGTACTCGTCGTAGAAGGCGTCGATCCGTGCGTTGTACCGCTCGCCGTCGCGACTCCCCCACGGGTAGCGCGAGAAGTAGTACATCGTCGCGAGGAGGACGGCGACCAGCGAGGCGGTGTTCGCGTCGACGACGGTCGAGAGGGCGAGCGTAACCGATCCGGCGACCAGACCGCTGAACGAGAGGTCCACGAGCTGTCGTGTGAGGGTCATATCCCTCCTACGAGTATCGCGCGCTAAACGCTGTCTCCTCAACCCTTATGTCGACCCGAGGGCGAGGTGGTCCATGAACCGATCACGCCCGCAGGCGGTGGTTCCGTGAGCGACGTCGAGGCCGGCTCCGGCCGAGCGTACACGATCCGTCTCGAACTGGCCGACGAGCCCGGCGAGCTGCTCAACGCGCTGCGGCCGATCGCCGAGGCCGGCGGCAACCTCCTCTCGATCTACCACGAGCGCGGCAACCTCACTCCCCGGGGGAGGATTCCCGTCGAGGTCGACGTCGAGTGTGCGCCCGGACGGTTCGACGGCGTCGTCGAGGCGCTCCGGGAGGCCGGCGTGAACGTGGTCCAGGCCGGCGAGGAACGCTACGGAGAGGAGGTCACGGTCGTGCTCGTCGGCCACCTGATCGACACCGACCTCTCCGATACGCTCAAACGGTTCGAGGAGTGTGCGAGCGCGTCGGTCGTGGACGTCTCGCTCTCGGCGCCCCAGGGTACCGACGACGTCTCGAGCGCCCGGCTCCGGCTCGCCGCGGAGGCAGAACGGGTCTCCAGTGCGCTCGCGACGGTGCGAGAGATAGCCACCGAAAAGGAGCTGCTCGTGATCGAGCCGCAGCTCGATGGGGGTGCGTAGATGGCCCGACTCGCGGTTCTCGGCGCGGGCGCGGTCGGTCGGTCGGTGATCGACCTCGCCAGCGAGTACGGCCACACGGTCACCGCGGTCGCCGACTCACGGGGCGCCGCGGTCGACCCGGACGGAGTCGATTCCAGGGACGTACTCGACCGGAAAGCCAGCGACGGGACCGTCGGTGACGTGGACCCCGAGACGGTGCTCTCGGCCGAGTACGACGTGCTGGTCGAGGCGACGCCGACGACGCTCGGCGACGCGGAGCCGGGGTTCACCCACGCCAGGCGGGCGCTCGTGGACGACCGACACGTCGTGCTCGCGAACAAGGGGCCGGTCGCCGAGCGGTACGGTGAGCTCAGGGAACTCGAAACGGAGAGTGCGGGGAGCGTCCGGTTCGAGGCGACGGTCGGGGGTGCGATCCCCGCACTCTCGACGCTCGAGGACCTGGGTGCGGGACACGTCACCGCGGTCAGGGGCGTGCTCAACGGCACCGCGAACTTCATCCTGACGCGGATGGCGGCGGAGGGCCTCGACTACGAGCACGTCCTCGCCGAGGCCCAGGACCTGGGGGTCGCGGAGGCGGATCCGAGCTTCGACGTCGAGGGCACCGACGCCGCGCTCAAGTGCGTCATCGTCGCGAACGTCCTCGGCGGCGAGTTCTCGCTCGCGGACGCCGACGTCTCGGGAATCGAGGGGATCCCGGGGAGCGCGCTCGAACTCGCCGCCGAGGACGGAAGGACGGTTCGGCTGATCGGTGAAGCCACTCGGGAGTCCGTCCGAGTCGGTCCCCGACTGGTACCAGAGAACGGCACGCTCGCGGTCACCGGCACGAGGAACATCGTCCAGATCGAGACGACGCACGCGGGTCGGCTGAACATCAGCGGTCGCGGTGCGGGCGGCCCGGAGACGGCGAGCGCGGTGCTCGCGGACGTGGGTCGGCTCACCCGCTGACCGGGCCCCACTCCCCTCGCGAGTGGTGTGCCATTTCCTGGCAGTAACCGCACGAGGGAGCGGGGATCACCCGAAGGGGCTTTCGAAATGGTTTTACGAGCAACCGCCGAAACGAACGCACAGAGCGCATCTGCGCGTGAGATACCAATGGCGAAAAAACCACACCAGAACCTGGCCATCATCGGCCACGTCGACCA
>SKXI01000389.1 GCA_007128515.1 Halococcaceae archaeon
CGCTTCGATGCGACGTGGTTCAGGTAGGCGGTCGTGCCGCCGTAGATGGCGGAGGAGGTGACGACGTTCGAGCCCTGGCGGCAGAGCACGAGACAGGCGGCGTCGAAGGCGGCCATCCCCGATGCGGTGACGACCGCCCCCCGCCCGCCCTCGAGCGACGCGAGGCGGCGTTCGAGCGCGCGGACGGTCGGGTTGCCCAGGCGGGAGTAGACGTCGCCCGGCTCTCGGAGCGCGTAGAGGTCGGCGGCGTACTCGGCGCTCTCGAACCGGTAGGAGGTGGTCTGGTAGATCGGTGGTGCGCGCGCACCCGTCGCGGGGTCACCCTCGCTTCCCTCGTGGACACTCCGCGTGGACGGCCCCCAGTCGGTCATGTACGTGATGCATATAGCTCGACAGAGATATAACCAGCAATAACGGCAACGTTCGCCGGCTCGGACGGACCGCTGCGCGTCGCTCCCGGTCTGACCGGCACTCCCGGTCGGTCCGACCGGTAGGTGGTTACGGCAGTCCGTATCACTCCACGTCGGCGTCGACCCCGGTCTGGAGGCCGGCGAACGGTTCGGCGTCGAGCAGCGCCGTCTCGGGGACGTCGGCGACCGATCCGCCGGCGCGGACGCGGCGCCAGCGCGAGAGCTGTCTCGCCAGCCCGGAGACGGCGACGAGCACCGAGAGTCCGAGCAGTGTCGGAAGGAGCACGGGAAGCGTGACCGTTCGAAGCGCCTCGACGGCGCCGAGACCGAGGCCGGTGATCGCGATCACGAGCAGGAGCACCGAGAGCGTGACCAGCGGTGCCTTCCTCGCGTTCGTCCGTCGGTTCGCGCGGAGCCACGCGGCGTAGCTGGCGACGAGACGTGTGTCGAACTCCGGTTCGGAGAGTCCGTCCTCGATCGCCCGGTCGAGCGCGTCGGGTCCGAGCCCGCCGTAGCGGCTCGTCGCGGTGTAGAGCAGGCCGGAGACCGCGGTCGAGAGCACGAGGGCGAGGAAGCCCGCGACGGTGTAAGCGTTGGCGAACGCCGCGACGGCCTCCCGGCCGAACCCGGCCGGGACCGCGAGCGCGGTGAAGACGAGCGTCGCGAGCGCGACGTTCACCTGCAACACCGAGTGTGCCTTCGTGTCGATCGCGTCGAGCGTCGCGATCTGGCCGTCGAGCGCACCGCGTGCCTCCTCTCTCAGCCGGGCGATCGTCTCGGGGGGGACGTCGGTCATCGGCCGTACGTTCAGGCCCAGAGCTATTACACTTACACCTCGCGCTGGTGAGTTAAGGACCCCCGAACCGTTTTCCGACCATGGACGTGCCACGCGAGACCAGAGAGCGCCTCGAGGCGCTCCCGCACGTGATCGGGACCTGTATCGGAAAGCGGCGCGAGCAGGGCTGTAAGACCGACGAGACCTGTCTGGTCGTGTTCGTAAAGGAGAAGGTTCCCGACGCACAGCTCGACCCGGACGACCGGATCCCGGAGACGATCGACCTCGACGGCGTGACGGTCCGGACCGACGTCCAACAGGTCGGCGACGTGAGGATCCAGGCGTTCGTCGAGGAGGAAGAAGACAGACAGGAGCGGCTCAGACCCGCGCCGGGCGGCATCTCGGCCGGCCACCCCGAGATCACCACCGGGACGATGGGGTCGACCGTGTTGGAGACCGAGCGCGGTGAGCGGGTCGTGCTCACGAACGCCCACGTCGCCGCCCCGATCGAGGGCGCCGAGGAGGGCGACGCGTTCCTCCAGCCCGGGGTCGCGGACGGCGGGGACGAGGGGGACGCGATCGGCGAGCTCGTCGAGTGGAGCGAGGTGCGAGAGGACGAGCCGAACGAGAGCGACAGCGCGCTCGTGGCGGTCGAGCCGAACGACATCGACGACGAGATCCTCGGGGTGGGACCGCTCGTCGGCTGGACAGAGGCGGACATCGACGAGGACGAGGACTTCACGAAGAGCGGCCGGACGACGGGCGTGACGACGGGCGATCTCCGTGGCGTCGACGGCCGGATCGAGGTCGGCGGCTTCTTCGATCAGCCGGTCACGTTCGAGGGCCTCGACGTCTACGGCCCGTTGAGCGCGGGCGGCGACTCGGGGAGCCTCATCGGCGTGCTGGAAGGGGAGGGGGTTCGCGCGGCGAGCCTGCTGTTCGCCGGGAGCGACGAGGCGACGCTCGGCGTCCCGATGCGAACGGTCGAGGAGGTCCACGGCGAGTTGACCCCGGTCGACGGGAACGGCGACGACGGTGACGAGGGCGGAGCGGGCGACGAGCCACGTGGGTTCGCGGAACGGGTCCGTAGACGCCTCGAATCGGCGTTCGGCGAGGAGTCGGTGACCGAGGGGGGGCAGGTCGCGTTCCGCGTCGCGGCCTGGCCGGTTGGGCTGGCCGTCGCGATAGCGGACGACGACGTCGACGAGGCGGTCGGCCGGGCGGCGGCGGCCGCGATCGACGGCGTCGTCCCGGTGGTCGTCACCGAGGGCGGCGAGGTGGAGACGCGTGCGGGCGTTCAGGTCGTCCCGATCGAGTAGGGCTCCGCCGGTTCGAACGGACGAATTATCCCCGCCCGGTGGCTAGCGGAGGCGTGGTCTCAGTGACGCGAGCGGGTCGCGATCGTGTCGTCCTCGCGAGCGTGATCTTCGCCGTCCTGCTCGCACAGGTGTTGCTCTATCCGGGGATCGCGGAGATCGTCGACGCGCTCGGCGCGAGCACCGATCTCGACCCGAGCATGTGGTTTCTCGTGAGCGAGTTCGCCGGTTTCGTGCTCTTCGCCGGGCTCTGGGGTGCGCTCTCGGATCGAACCGGTCGCAGAACGCCGTTCGTCGCGGTCGGTGCGCTCGGCGGCGCGACGGGCTACCTCCTGCTCGCCACCCTGCCGACCGCCGGTGTCGAACTCGGGTTCGCGAGCGTGCTCGTCGTCCGGTTCCTCCAGGGGGCGTTCACGATCGCGGCGTTCTCGCTCGCGATCACGATGCTGATGGATCTGCCGGGCGGTCGCGGGGCGAACATGGGTGCCGCGGGCCTCGCGATCGGTCTCGGGACCGCGAGCGGCGCGCCGATCGGCGGTCAACTCGCCGGCATCACCCCGCTCGCCCCGCTCGCGGTCGCCGGTGTCCTGCTGCTCGCGGTCGTCCCACTGCTCGCGCTCGTCACAGACCGGGCGCCTCGGTCACGAAGGAACGGCGTTCGGGAGGTCCTCTCGGGGCTCTC
>SKXI01000171.1 GCA_007128515.1 Halococcaceae archaeon
CGTTCGGTACCGCCTCGTAGAACTCGCCGACCGCCTCGCCGACGTAGCCCTGCATCCGGTCGTAGGTGTGGACGTAGCCGGTGACGACGCCGGGAGCGTCGATCGCCTCCTCGAGCATCGCCTTCGAGTCGGCGAGGATCTCGTCGGTGAACTCGTCGGTGTATCGTACCGAAGCGCCCTCCTCGAACGAGGCGTCGATGCCGTCTTCGAGGAGGATGTACTGGCTGTCGCCACCGCCGTCGCGGTCGGCGACCGTCGCCTCGGCCTCGGTCTCGTCGTCGAAGACGAGGAGTGGATCGCCCTCGAAGCGGCCCTGGAGGTTCGAGGAGACGGGGAGTTCGGTCGCCCCCTCGCTCACCGCCCCGGTCAGTTCGACCTCGCCCAGGTTCCGGTGGTCGATCGTGTGCGACTGGACCTCCCAGCCGTCCTCGTACATCTCCGCGAGCTGGTCGTCGGTCAGCCACTGGTCCGAGGAGTTCATCAGCCCCGGACAGGCGGCGATGCAGCCGGGGGCGTCGTACTCCTGGTGCACCTGGTACGTCTCGGTGTAGTCCTCCACGGGGCTGTCGTCGTAGACGAAGACGACCATCCCGTCGCTCTCGGCCGTCGCGAGCGTCGCGGAACCCAGGGCGAGCGTCCCGGCTCCCGCCGCGGCGAGGAACCCGCGGCGGCTCGCTCGCCGGCCGGTAGTCGTGTTCATTTCCCGTGATTTACTCCGGTTCGGACATACTTATGCTCCGTATAACAGTGTGTGTCGCTCTCGGGGGGATACGCTCACTGCAGGTCCTTCCGGCGCGTCTCCGGCTCGGAACGTTCGGGCGTCCGGGCTCTCGTGTATCGCTCACTCGTCGACCTCGTCGTAGAGCAGCAGCTGCAGCTCCTCGTTCTCCTTCAGGTCGAAGACCATCGCGAGCAGCATGAACAGCCAGCCGAGGACGAACAGGAGCGCGGCGGTGCCCCGGGAGGTCCCCGAGTCGCGGTCGATGGTGGCTCTCAGCCCGGCGATGAGGCCGCCGCCGGCCGTCGTGGCCCCGATGTAGTAGAAGAAGGCGAGCGGGTGGAAGTCACGGACGAGGTACTTCACGCGCAGCCGCCAGAGGAAATCGCGGAGCAGGAGGACCGAGACCTTCGGGACGAACTCCTTGTACTTGATGTGGCTCGTCTCGTCCTTGTAGACCGCCCGCCGACGGACGTCCGCGACGGTGACCCCTCGCGCGTTCAGTCGGACGAGCAGGTCGTTCGTGAAGCCGAAGTCCTCGTAGAGTTCGTCCAGGTCGAGCCGCGAGAGCGCCTCGTAGGAGATGGCCGTCGAGCCGTTCTGCGGGTCCATCACCTTCCAGTAGCCGCTCGCGATCTTCGTCAGCAGCGAGAGGGTGAAGTTACCGACCTGCCTGAACAGCGGCATCTGTTCGCGCTGTCTCCCCAGTAACCGGTTTCCCTTCGAGTAGTCCGCACGCCCCTCGGCGACCGGCGCGATCATCCGCTCGACGATGTCGGGTTCCGACTGGCCGTCGCCGGCGATCACCGCCGTCACCTCTATCTCGTCCTCGTAGGCGTGCTGGTAGCCGGTCTTGATCGCCCCGCCGACCCCACGGTTCCGTGCGTGTTTGACCGGGACGACCTCCGTCGGCCCGTCGTCGGTTTCGCGTCGCTCGTTCACCCGTTCGGCGTGGGTCTGGATCTCCGCCCACGTCCCGTCGGTCGAGCCGTCGTCGATGACGTACGCCCGGTCGATACACGCCGGGAGCGTGTCGATCACCGATCCGATGTGTGGTTCCTCGTTGTACGCCGGTACGACGGCGGCGATCGTCTTCCCGTTGAGCATAGTTCTATTCCAGTAGGCGTCACTCTCCGTCTTCAGCGCTTTGTTATGGAGGGGATAGTTCGCCCGGACGGCCGACGAGTCCGGCGAGCGACGCGAGCGCCAGTGGTTCCGGAACGGCCGCCCGACCCGATTACTTTCGAGATAATAAAATAGCCCTCTCCCCGAGTAGGCACAACGAAGCCGCGCACGCGAGCGGGCGCCGGCGACCACGATTGGTCCACCATGACGACGTCACCGCGCGACGAGGCGACAGGGTACGTCCCCTCCGTCGCGTACACCTACGACTGGTACGAGCGGTTCCTCGAGCGGCTGCTCGACGACGGGTACTCACCGGCCAGCTACGACGAACCGCTCGGCGACGGCGATCTGGTCGTCAGACACGACGTCGACCTCTCGCCCGCGCGTGCCCTCGACATCGGTCGGATCGAGGCCGACCTCGGCATCCGCTCGACGTTCTTCTTCCTCCTCACCAACCCGCTGTACAACCCGTTCCACCGGCCGAACAGGCGTGTGATCCACGACCTCGTCGAGATGGGCCACGACGTCGGCGTCCACTTCAGCACGCACCAGTACTGGGGCGAGGACCCCGGCGACGGGGCGATCGAGACACGGGTGGCGGCCGAACGCGACGTCTTCGGGACCGCCCTCACCGATCCCTCTCCGGCGGTCTCGTTTCACCGCCCGCCCGAGTGGGTCCTCTCGCGCTCGTTCGACCCCTTCATCAGCACCTACGAACGGCGCTTTTTCAGCGACGTCCAGTACGTCGGCGACTCGAGCCAGCGCTGGCGCGAGAGCCCGCCCGAGGTTGACGGCGGCCCGCTTCAGCTCCTGACCCACCCGGGGCTCTGGGGGACGGAGGACGCGACGTTCGCCCAGCGCGTCAACGAGGCGACCGAGTACCAGTTCGAGCGTGTGGCCGCGTTCGTCCAGGACGAGTTCGTCCACGACAGGAACACGATCGAGGAGTACGACCACCGGGAGACGCCCACCCCGGGGCGGAGCGAGGAGCGGTCCGGGGGTCGACGTGGCGGGTAGCGTCCACGGTGGCGTCTACGGCTGGCTCGACCGCCAGCGTCTGGACGTCATCGGCGCGATCTTCGGGCTCGTGCTCGCGGTCGCGATGCTCCCGCTCCGGTTCGTCGTCTCGAACCTCTACGTCCTCGGCATCCCGGTCGCGATCGGTATCGCCTCGGGGCTCTACCTGCTCTCGGTCCGGAGCGACGGATACGAGACGTTGCCCACGCTCCCGCTCTGGGCGGGACGCGCCCTCCCGAGCGCCACGCTGTTCGGTATGTCGCTGCTCGTCGCGATCGGGTTCCTCCAGAACGGGCGCTCGGCGGTGTTCTACTCGCTC
>SKXI01000123.1 GCA_007128515.1 Halococcaceae archaeon
CGAGGAGAGCGACTCGATGTGCGGGCTGGGGACGACGGTGTTCAAGTCGATCGCGAACGAGGCGGTCTGTCTGGCGGTGCTCGACGGGATGGCGTTCGAGTACGTCTACCCCCCGGAGGTGCTGGCGGCGACCGTCGCCTGGAACCCCGAGATGGTCGAGCGGGCGGCCTCCCGGGACCACTGCACCGTCCTCGTCCACGACGACCTACCCGACCGAGAGCGCTGTGGCATCGGCATCTTCGACCACCGGGTGGGTATCTGCTGTCACGACGCCGATTCCAGGGCGCTCATGGCCTGGATCGACACCGACGCCCCGGAGGCCAGGGAGTGGGCGCTGTCGGTCTTCGAGCGCTATCGCGACGAGGCCCGGCCGGCCGACGAGGCCGCCATGGCGACGCCGATCCCCGAGGGATTCACCGTCCCATGATAGTGATCGTTGCGACTGTTTACCGGTTCGATCGCCCGACATCGTGCGGTCGATACCGGAACGACTCGCAACGATCACTATGAAAAGGCGCATCGGCCGGCACGTGTCGGCCCCGTCGGAGGTGTCGCCTTACGGCGTGGTCCCGGCGACCGACCGAACGCCCGTCCTGCGAAACGTCGTCGCGCCGCTTTCACCCCGTGAAATATTTCACTAGGAATTTACATCATCGCGGCGCGCGTCCGTCCCGTGCGGAGAGCTGAGAAACATGACCGAAACCACGATGGGGGAGTACCTGATCCTCCGAAACATGGACGAACCGGTCCCGGAGGCGGCGTTCGAAGCCGCCGCCGACGGGGCGATGGAGGTCCTCCGGGACCTCGTCGACGAGGGTGTCGGCATCGAGTGGGTGCGATCGATCGTGCGGACACGGGGGGACGGACGGATCGCCGGAACGTTCTGTCACTACCGGGCCGAGAACGAGGCGGCGCTCTACGAGCACGCCGACCGTGCCGGCCTCCCGGTGACCCGAATCGATCTCTACGGAACGACCCTGGAGAGCGGTGCGCGGTGACCGGAATGCGTTTCGTCGTCACTCTGGAACACAGCCCGGAGAACTGCTGGGCACGGGCGGAGAACGAGGAGAAAGCCGGCGAGTGGATCGCCGGGATGGACGAGAAGGCGGCAGAGGCCGGCGTCGAGGTAGACGGGGCGTACGTATGCCCGAACGAGCACACGTTCTACTTCGTCCTGGAAGCCGACTCGTTCGAGGGCGTCTCGACGTTCCTCGGCCCGCCCCTGCTGACCGACCACGACGCCCACGTCGCGCCAGTCGTCTCGTTCGCGGAGGCCGAGCGTGCCGTACGGTGACCGACCTATCCAGGAGGGACACGCCCCGATGGACCCCCGCCCGGGGGGCGACCGGACGGGAGAACGAACGAACCGCATCGGTCGGGTCGATATCCGCGTGCTCGACCTCCTCGCGGAGGCCGACGCGGAACCCGAGGCGATACACGAACGTCTCGGTCGCGCCGTCGATCGACCCCGCGACGTCGGCTACGGCGCGTGCTGTCACGCGCTCGCACGCCTCCGGTCGGAGGGACTCGTCCGGAGAGACCGACGGACGGCGTATCCACACGGTGGGTTCTCCACGAAGGAACGGACAGCCCGGACCGTCTACGCGATCACCGAACCCGGGCGCGAGCGCCTCCGGTCGCGGCGATGAACCACTCGTCACAGCACGGCATCGTCACCCGTGATGCCGTTGTCCTCCGGGGATGCCGTTCGTCCTCCTCAGGTCCATCCGGGAGCGTGCGACCTCCCCGTGGGACCCGCTATCGACCGTTCACACGATCGGTCGGTGGCGAAACGCCAGCCCGGCGACCCTCGACGACCGGCATCGACCGGGCTGGCGCGACGGTTTCACCCCGTGAAACGTTTCACCAGGCAGCTACATATCGATCGGAGTCCGAACACACCCTGTGGAAAGTGAACGGACAGCATGACTGACGACACGCAGAGAATCGACTACACCGGAGTGACCGATCGGCAGCGGGAGACCTGGTCCACCGGCGATTTCAACGAGATCGCCCGACAGAACGTCGTCATGGCCGAGGCGCTCTGCGACGCCGTCGATCCACACCCCGGCCACCGCGTGCTGGACGTGGCCTGTGGCTCCGGGAACGCAGCGCTCGTCGCGGCGCGTCGGTACTGCGAGGTGACTGGCATCGACTACGTTCCCCGGGCTGATCGAACGCGCCCGACTGCGAGCCAGGGCGACGGGACTCGACGCTGAGTTCCACGTCGGGGATGCCCAGGCGTTACCGTTTCCCGACGACAGCTTCGACGCGGTGGTCTCGGTCTACGGCGTGCAGTTCGCCCCGGACCAGGAGCGGGCAGCGAGCGAACTGCTCCGGGTCTGTCGTCCCGGCGGGACGATCGGGCTCGCCGGCCCGATCCCCGAGGGCTGGAGCGGCGACTTCTTCGCCGCCCACGGCCGGTACGTCCCGCCGCCGCCCGGCGTCGAACCGCCCCATCGATGGGGGACGGACGACGGGATCGGCGAACTGCTCGGCGCGGGCGTTCGATCGATCGAGAACGAGCGACGAACGGCATTGCAGTACTACCGGTCGGTCGACCACGCCGTAGAGGTCTTTAGCACGTACTTCGGCCCGACGGTCAGGGCGCTCGAGGCGATCGACGCGGAGGCGGGTGAGCGCCTCCTCGAGGACCTGCGGGTCGTCTTCGACCGGTACAACCTGGCGACGGACGGGACCGCGGTCGTCGAGAACCGGTACCGCCAGACGATCGCGGTCCGTGCGTGAGCCGCACGCGATCCCTGCGACCGATCCACGCCGCGAGCGACGGAACTCCCTGCCGCCACCGGCTGCTGCTCCCCACCGCCGGAGGGTCTGCGCTCGCGACACGCCGCTCCGATCGAAACGACCCGATCCGAACGCTCTGTGGCGAGTCCGGAGTCACTCCGACCGCGGCACGAGCGACCGGTGGTACTCGCCGAGGACCTCGTAGCCCCCCTCGGTGACGACGACGAGGTCCTCGATCCGGACGCCGCCGCGTTCTCGGTCGTAGACGCCGGGTTCGACCGTGATGACCATCCCCGCTTCGAGCGGCCGGGACGAGCGCATCGACGGCGCCTCGTGGAGGCTCACGCCCACGCCGTGGCCGATCCCGTGGGTGAACCCGGGCTCGCCGCTCGGCGAGAAGCCGTAGGCGGCGATCTCCGCGGC
>SKXI01000325.1 GCA_007128515.1 Halococcaceae archaeon
GAGCCTCCGCCGTGTCGGCCGCCTCTGGACGTACTCGTGGTCGTTGTCGTCGTTCCTGTACTGCTCGTCGTGGACGTGCTCGAACTCCCTCCGTGACCGTGTCGCGCTGCCGCGGTCCCGGAGAGGCCGAGGGCGATCGCACCTGCCGCCATGACGCACTTTACGAACGAGCGTCGTGTCGGATCGCCGCCGTCTGTTCGGTTGTCGTGTTCGTTACTCATGGTCGTTTTCGTGTCCCCTCGATGGGGTGTCACCGCGGGGAACCGGCTACGTCGACCGGCCCCCGTCGGCCGAACGAACGGTGACGCCGTTCGTCCACCGTACCGTAGGCGGCGGGTGGGCTTAAATTCGGGAGGAAAAATTATAGTAATAAGTTTGCGTTCTTTCCCGATCGTGCGTCATCGTTCGTCGGGAGCCGACGGCGGTCACGACGGCTCCGCTACCCGAACGCCGAGTCCGAGAGGACGACCACGTGGTCGGCCGCGGCCTCGGCCCGATCGAACGCCCGCCACGTCGCCTCGAACGCCCACGTCTCGCCGTCGGCGAGATCCGAGACGCTGGTCCAGGCGTCGTCCAGCACGGTGCCACCGTCGTCGTAGACGATGGCGATCGCCTCGACGGTCGGCTGGTCCGCTCCGGTCGCGTTCTCGACGAGTCCCTCGACGACGACCTCGTCCCCATCGATCCCCATCGCGCTCTCGAGGAGCTCGAGGCCCTCCGGTGCCGTCGCCCGTTCGAGATCGGCCACACCCTCGATCCGGTAGTCCTCGACGCCCGTCTCGTCCCCGGTGTAGTGGACGCGCGCCTCCCAGGTCTCCCCGGTGTCGAGCGTCCCGAGGTGGGTCATGTCCGAGCCCACGACCGTCCCGTCTTCGTCGAGCCATTCGACGTCGAGCGTGAGCCACCCGGTCGGCGACTCGGTCCCGTTCTCCACCGTCACGGCGAGGAAGAGACCGGTCGGTCCCCCCTCGACCACCTCGTGATCGACGATCCGGAGCGCCGGTTCCTCGTCGCCTCCGTCGGAGTTCCCCGTGGACGACTCGTTTCCACCTTCGTCACCGCCCGTACAGCCCGCGAGGGGAGCGATCGTCGCGAGCCCGGCGGCGAGGTAGGCTCTGCGCCTCACGACGGACCACGCCCCGGACGGTCGCCACGGCCGGTTTCGTGCCGGCTGCTCGTCGTTCGCACCCCGCGACCGATCCCTCCCGTACGGCCACCGCCGATCGCGGTATCGGGCTCACCGACGCAGCCCACGGTCGGCGCCTGCGTCGCGATGCTGGTGGAGATCGAGGCGTTCCAGTGGGGAGTCCGTGGCCCGGTTCGGGCCGCGGTCGAGGCGGTTCGGCCCGGTCGCTCGCTCCCGTCCACCCACCGCGGTTCGATCGCCTCCCCGGGCGGTCGGTCGTTGGTTCTCATCGCTTCGTGTGTAAGCTCGGTGGTGACATAGATAGTCGGTGAACGTCCGACCCGAAACGGGAACGACCGGGAAGTCGGGTGGACTCGCCCGTGAGTCGATGCTCGATCGAGTCGTCCGGTCGGTCCGCTGTGCGCCCGGGTGCCGTCGCTCGAACCGTCGGCACTCCCCGGCGCTTCCCGATGTTTCCCGGAGCTTCGTCGCGGGTTTTTGACCGCGGGGTCCCACGGTACTCTCACCGACGGCGAGAGCCGACGATCAAACGGACTCCGACCGACCCCCTCGATCCCGGCGGCCACGCCGTCAGACAGACCACAATGTCACGAGAACAACACCCACCGGACGACGCCGTCTACGGCGGGCCCCGTCCGGGCGACGACGAGAGCGACGAGATCGACGACGAGGAGGTCTGGGACCACTTCCGTCGAACGGGGTGTATCCTTCCCGGCTACGCCCACGTCGTCGCCGAGCGGCTCGCGGCGGCCCACCGCGGTCGGACCGAGACCGACGAACGACGCTAGTTCCGCCCGCCGATCGACGGACCCGACGAGTGACGACGAGCCGTCGGCTCGTGTCGACTCCGTTTCGGACGTTCGGGACACCGAACACGGAAACGCAAACGCAAACGGGCTGGTTCCCGGGCGTTACCGCAGCTGCCAGAACGTCTTTTCGTCCTCGTCCCAGACACCGAAATCGAACGCCCAGTAGAGGTGGTCGGGGCCCTCCGCGACCTCGTATCCGAACGTACCGTCCCACGTCTCACCCTCCCCCACCGTCTCCTCCTCGTCGATCCGTTCGAGCGACGACACGGCGTCCGGATCGTACGGGTAACTCCGGCCCGTCTCGTCTTTGAGCGTAGCCGTCTCGGGGGCCGGCGCGAGGATCTCCTCGTCGGAGTCGTTCGTCACGGTGACCCCGACGAAGACGTGCTTGCTCCCCTCCTCGGGCTCGATGAACGGGTCGAGGTCGTTACCGATACGCACCTCGGTGATCGCGAGTTCGACGTCCTGGGAGGCGACGGCCTGTCGAATCGGGTTGACCGCGACCTGAAGGTCCTGTTCGACCGACGCCACCGACTCGGCACGCGAGTCGAGGTCGACGGTCGCCCGATCGGTCCCGATCGACCGGAGCAGGTCGGAGCCGAGCTCGAGGGAGAGCCCGGAGACCTCCCTGTCCACCTCGTAGGCGAGCGCCGTCCGTTCGACCTCGCCCGGAACGAGCCGGACGGTTTCGGACGGCCGGTTCGTCGCCTCGAACGAACGTGACCGATCGACCTCCTGGACCGAACCGAGGCGTCGGACCGCGATCGGATCGCGCACGGCCGCATCGCTCGTCCGGACGGTCGTCGTCTCCCCCGCCGCGTGTAACACCACTCCGGAGAGACCCTCGAGCTCCACCGACGTGTCCGTCGTCGGGTTCTTGACCGCCAGTTCGACGACCACGAACTCGCTACCCGTATCGGGCTCCTCGCCCTCGATCGTCGCCGCTCGGTCGACCGAGTCCACCACCGCGTGAAGCCGCTCGCCCTCGAGCAGTTCGCCGACGGCGAGCGTCGGTTCCTCCTCGTCGTCCTCTTCTTCGTCGTCCTCTTCTTCGTCGTCCGCTTCCCCGTCGGACTCGTTCTCGTCGAACTCGTCCGCGTCGTCGGGCTCGGCTTCCGAATCGTCCGATTCCTCTGTCGCCGGCGGATCCGGTGTCGTCTCCGTCTCCTCGCGTCCGGCACACCCCGCGACGGCCGTCAGTCCCGCGCC
>SKXI01000256.1 GCA_007128515.1 Halococcaceae archaeon
ACTACGGAAACTCCCGAAGCTCCTCCAACAGTTCCTCCAGGTCCGTCTCGCAGACCGCGAGCGAGAAGCCGTCGATCCGGGCGAGGTCGGCGGCGTGTTCCCAGACGGCGTCCTCGCTCAACCCGTGAAGGACGACCGCGTTCGGCGTCGGGGTCACCACGCGAAGCGCCACGAGCGGCGACTCCCCCCGGGTGACGTCGGTGAAGACGAGCGCGCGGTTGGTCGACTGCCCGTAGAGGCGGTAGAACTCGTCGGAGGAGAGGGTGGTGATCGCCTCGATGCTGTTGATCACGGTGTGGCCGCTGATCCGCTCGAACGTGCCGGAGACGAGTTCGCTCGCGCCGATCGCGTCGTAGAACCCGGTGATCGGCACGGTCGCGGAGTACTCGCGGAGGTCGTAGACGACGTCACTCTCGAAGCCCGCAGAGAGCACCCGGCCGTACTGGCGGATCCGGTCGCCCCCGCGCTGTTCGTCGATGTCGAGCAACGCGACGACGATCCGGCTCACCACGCCGATCCCGGGGCTCTCGCGGCGGCCGCTCTCGTAGTCCGAGACCACCGAGGAGGAGACCTCGAGTTCGCGCGCGAGGTCGGTCTGCGAGACCGAGAAGTCCGTGCGCCACTTCCGCAGCGTCGCGCCGGGAGTATCGCTCAGCGTCACCTCGCCGGCGATCTTCTCCGCCAGGTCCGCGCGCGGGCTCCGATCCTCGCTCATCCCCCGCTCCCCCCGGCGAGCAGTGACATACCCGCTCTACCGCCGATCGGCGCAAAAGCGTGTCGAACCCTGGTTCGACGATCGCCGGGAACGGGAAGGGCCTTGACGGCCGCGAGCGGAGACGACCGCATGGAGTGCAGGCCGTTCGATTCGGCGCGGGATCGCGAGGGGCTGTGGGCGTGCAAGCGTGCGTTCGAACTCGGCCTCGGGTCGGGGACGGGAGACGACGCGAAGACCAGGGCGTACGAGGGGAAGCTCACGGACCGGTACAGGGAGCGGTATCTCGCGTGGGTCGATCGGTGTGTGGCCGACGGCCCCGCCTGTGTGACCGTCGCCGCTACCGAGGAGGTCGTCGGCTACGTCTTCGTCCTGCCCGAGGAGCTCTCGCTGATCTGGGATTCGGCGGTGATAAACGAACTCTACGTCGATCCCGAGTACCGGGGAACCGGCGTGGCCGACGACCTGATGGAGGCGGCCTACGCGGTCGCGCGTGAACAGGACCTCCCGCTCGACCGGATCGTCCTCGACGTCGACCGGGCGAACGAGCGCGCGCGGGCGTTCTACGCCCGCCACGGCTTCGAGCACTGGGGGGAGATGGTCGCGAGAGAGCTGTGATACGGTCCGCTCTAACGAGTTATCGGCGCGACCGCAGGACGGTCGCCCTTGGGCCGGTACTGCCGTACAGCAGTCCGTATGAGTCCGGATCAGGCGGTTCTACCCGTCATCGTCTCGATCCGGAGCGCGAACAGGCGTGGATCGAGATCGGGGATCGCCTCGCCGAACACACGGAGCGGGACGAACTTCGTCTCGACCTCCCCGATCGTTTCCCGGTCGGCCTCGGTGGCGACCTCGATCGGGCCCCTCACGACGACGCTCCAGGACTCCTCCGGAGGCTCGTCGTCGTAGACGAGCAGCGAGGCACGCTCGGTCGCGGCGATGAACTCCCGCTTCTCGCTGCCCGGCTGGACGGCGAGCCTGAGGTAGACGACTCCGTCCTCGTAGTGGATCCCGACCGGTATCGCGTAGGCCTCGTTTTCCTTCGCGAGCGCGAGCGTGGCGGTGTTCGCCTCGCGCAGTCGTCCCTCGACCGCCTCGTCGCTCATCCCCCCCGTGTGCGTGTACTCGAACTCCTCCATACGGGCCCTACGGCGACGGGGGCAATAGCCGCTTGGAGGAGGGTTCGCAACACATAACCGAGGGTCGATCGTACCCCGAGCAATGGCCGACTGGACCGAGACGTACCGCCCGACGACGCTCTCCGCGGTTCGCGGCAACGACAAGGCCCGGGACGCGCTCTACGAGTGGGCAGACACGTGGGAGAACCACCGAACGGCGGTGATCGTCCACGGGAGTCCAGGTGTAGGAAAGACCTCGGCGGCCCACGCGCTGGCGGCGGACATGGGGTGGGCGACGATCGAACTCAACGCGTCCGACCAGCGCACCGCGAACGTCATCGAACGCGTCGCGGGCGAGGCGGCGATGAGCGGGACGTTGACGGACGGCGGGGCGGGCCGGAAGCTCGTCGTCCTCGACGAGGCGGACAACATCCACGGGACGTACGACCGCGGCGGCGCGCGCGCGGTGACCCGGCTCGTGAAGGAGGCGAACCAGCCGATGGTGCTGATCGCCAACGAGTTCTACGACATGTCCCGTGGGCTCAGGGACGCCTGCGAGACGATCGAGTTCCGTGACGTCTCCTCTCGGTCCATCGTCCCGGTGCTGCGAGACATCTGCCGGAAGGAGGGCGTCGAGTACGACGAGGAGGCGTTGAAGACGATCGCGGACCAGACCAGCGGGGACCTGCGCTCCGCGGTGAACGACCTCCAGGCGCTCGCCGAGAGCCACGAGGTGCTCACGACGGAGGCGGTCGTCACGGGCGAGCGCGACCGCTCGCGCGGTATCTTCGAGTTCTTGGACGACCTGTTCAAAGAGGAGGGTCCGGAGGGGGCGCTCCGGGCCTCGTATGCGGTCGACGAGACGCCGGACGACCTGATAAACTGGATCGAGGACAACGTCCCGAAGGTCTACTCGTCGGCGGAGCTCCCGGGTGCGTACGAGTCGATCGGTCGCGCCGACGTCTGGCTCGGCCGCGTGCGTGCGAGCCAGAACTACCGCTACTGGCGGTACGCGGCGGACACCATGACCGCCGGCGTCGCGGCCGCCAGACGGGAGTCCAAGGGGGGATGGACCCGCTACGGCCCGCCGAGCTACTGGTCGAAGCTCGGCCGCTCGCGTGCGGCCCGCGACCGCCGTGACTACGTCGCCCGGAAGATAGCCGAGACGAGCGGGATCAGCATGGCGAGCGCGCGACGGGAGGTCCTCCCGTTCCTCTCGACGATGACACATCACTGCAAGAACCGGGAGCTGACGGTCGAGATGGCCGCACGGTACGAACTGGAAGAAGCGCACGTCGCGTTCGTCACCGGCAGCGGAAAGGACAC
>SKXI01000176.1 GCA_007128515.1 Halococcaceae archaeon
CCATCGATCGACGTGGAGAGTTCTCCCCACGCGTTCCGAACACCTCCCGTCCGAATCGTGGCTCTGCCGTCAGCCGAGTTCACGGAACGAACGGGTGGGGGAGTTCTCTTCGATATCCCCGGGTTGGGACAGCAGACTCCGTGTGTCGTAGTGTCCTCGTCCTTCGTGGGTTCGTCCGTCTCCGGTCACCCGGTTCGACACCGCTCGCGTCTCGACGTCGCGGTCGGTCGCTGGGATCCCGTCGAACCCCCCGTCGTGCGTCCCCCTCACCGTCCATTCTAGCATGGTGACCTCGTCGGAAACGAGCACCTCGTCGATCGCGCACTCGCGCTCCGAGCACGCCTCGTGATAGGTCCGCGAGAACCCCCGATACCCTCACGACCCTGAACCCCGTCCGCAGGGCCCCGGTCCCCGACACCCGAACGACTCGGAAATCGCGTCCAGTTCCGAGACGTCACCGTTCGGCACGTCCTCGCAGTCACGCACGAGCCGTTCCACGGCCGGTGGTGTCGCTTCTGACGTCGGTAGAAGACCGCTGCGTGCGATGTCGGTCGGTCACGAACCACCGTTTCGTGACCGAACTGCGACCGGTGGAGCGAAACCGGGGCGTGAGGCGTGAAGCGATCGTCCGGGGGATCGGCCCGTTCGAGGGAGACCACCGAACGACCGATTCCCGGTGTCGAGGGCGTGAGATGACCAAATAGCTAAATCGACGGTCCGTGTACTACCGCTATCATGTCGACGGTTACCACGGACGCGCCGCTCGGGGACATCGAGTTCCTCGCGCGTTCGCCGTACCGCATCGGCGCGCTGAGCGCGCTGGCGGAGGAACCACGGAACCGGACCGAGCTCCAGGAGGCCATCGACGCCTCCTCGTCCACGGTCAGTCGGCTCCTCAGGGAGTTCGAGGAGCGTCGGTGGATCAGACGGACCGGACACGAGTACGAGACGACCCAGCTCGGGACGTTCGTCGCGTCGGGGATGGCGGAGTTGCTCGAGCGGATCGAGACCGAACGACAGCTCCGAGCGGTCTGGAGCGAACTGCCGATCGACTCGTGTGAGCTCCCGGTCGAGGCCGTTACGGACGCGACCGTGACGGTCGCGGAGGCGTCCGCTCCGTACCGGCCAGTCGACCGGTTCGTCTCGCTGCTCGAGGATACCGACCGATTCCGGTTCCTCGGCTCCGAACTGGCGCTGATCGAGCCGTGTCGGACCGAGGTCTGTCAGCTCGTCGTCGACGGGATGCGAGCGGAGATCATCGACCCGCCGGGGGTCGCGATCGACGTCCTCGAGACCTACCCGGAGCTCTGTGCCCGGACGCTCGACACCGGGAACGTCACCGTCTACCTGCACGAGGACCTCCCGGAGTACAGCCTCTGTCTCCTCGACGACCGCGTCGCGATCCCCGGCTACGACCCCGTGAGCGGGACCGTTCGGGCGTTGATCGACACGGGTACCGACGCGGCCCGCGAGTGGGCGGAGTCGACCTTCGCGCTCTACCGACGTGAGGCGGAGCCACTCCCGCCGCTGGAGGAGCTGTGAGGAAGGTATCGCCCGACGCGAACTCGTACCGATCGCCGACGAGTCGGTGCTCACCACCGGGGTAGCACGCGAGGATCGGATGGGGGGAGCGATCCGACGTATCGGTGCGACCGACGGCTGCAGGGGTACCAGTACTGGCTTCCAGTGCGGTCGATTCGCTCCCGGGCCACGCGCCTGTGTGTCTCGTCGGCGGACGGGCTACCCGGGCATCGGTCGTTCGAGGTCGGTCCCCTCCGGCAGATCCGAGACGAACTCCTTGACGATCGTCTCTTCGGCTCTGTGCAGCGTCTCGCTACACGTCGACTTCGCGATCCCGGCGGCGTCGGCGAGTTCGGTGAGCGTACAGCCGCGAGGCGTGTCGTAGTAGCCGCGCTCGACCGCCTCGACGACGAGCTCCCGTTGCCGTGCCGAGAGGAGCTGCGTCGAGTCGACGACGGAGCTGACCCGGTCGACTTGGAACGACAGCCCGAATCGATCGAGCTGGGTACAGAGCTCCGAGAGATGGCGGCTCGAGCCGGTGACCTCGATCGTCGCCTCGCCGTCGCGGATCTCGAGCGGGAGTTCGATCGGTAACCCCGACGCCTGCGCCGACAGCAGCAACAGCGGTGCCGCCGTCTCGAACTGGACGGTCGCCCGTTCCTCGTCGCCGTGCAGCGGCGTCACCTCGACGAGCCCCGGGTGGCCGAGCATCTCCTCGACGACCCCCTTGGGGTTCTCGCCGGTGATCTGGACGATCCCGAAGCCCGTCTCCTCGCCCGGCATCGCCGCCAGGACGCGGAACCGGGCGTCGGGAAACGCCCTGGAGACGTCGCTGATCCAGAGCCCGTCGGGTAGCGTGACCGAGAGTGTAGCCTGGCTCATACGGTCCGTTCGTCCTCCGTGGGGGTTATGTCCTCCCCGAACATGTTCGGCTCTCCGGCTGGCGGAGGTCGGCGAGACGGTCGCCGGTCCCCGTCGTCGGTCAGGCACCCGTCGAGGAGCGTCCGGCTGGAGTTAGCGACGACGAGCGTGCTCGAGGTCGCCATCGCGACCGCTGCGAGGAACGGGTTCAGCGCCCCGCCGAGCGCCAGCGGGATGGCGATGGCGTTGTAGACGAACGCCCAGGCCAGGTTCTGGCGGATTCGGGCGCCGGTCCGGTCGGCGATGGCGAACGTCTCGGCGATCGATCGCAGGTCGTCGGAGACGACGACCGCGTCCGCGGCGTCCGTCGCGAGTTCGGTGGCGCTGCCGAGCGCGATGCCGATGTCGGCGGCGGCCAGCGCCGGAGCGTCGTTGCTCCCGTCGCCGACCATGGCGACGACCCCACGGGTCCGGAGTCCCCGGATGGTTCGGGCCTTCGCCTCGGGCGGGACGCCCGCGAAGACCTCGTCCACGTGGTCCCGGAACCGCTCGACCGCGCCACCCTCGTCGCCGGTCAGGAGGACGACCTCCCTGTCCCTCGAGAGCGTCCCGACGGCCGCCTCCCACCCCTCCCTCGGCGTATCGCTCACGACGACGACCCCCTCGACGCGTCCACCCCAGCCGACCGCGACGGGCACGTCGCCGCGTCCGCGCGCCTCGTCGACCCGGGACCGGATCCAGGGGTCGATCACCAGCCCGCGGTCCTCGA
>SKXI01000317.1 GCA_007128515.1 Halococcaceae archaeon
CTCCTCGCCCTAGGCCTCCGGTCCGAGGGTCCGGATCGACGCCTCGTGAAGCGCGGCGATCGCTCGGCGGTCCCCGTCACGCGCCTCGCGAACGGTCGTCATCGGCGACAGGTGGAGACGTACCGGAAAAAAGCCCGCCGATCCGACGGATCAGGCGTCCTCTATCGCGTCGAGCAGGAGGTCGACACCGATCTCGATCTCTCGCTCCGTGACGTCGAGCGGCGGGAGCAGTCTGAGCGTCTTGTAGCCACAGGCGAGCGTGAGCAGCCCACGGCGCATCGCCGCCTCGACGACGGCGTCGCGGTTCGCCTTCGTGTCGAACTCGACGGCGAGCATCAGCCCCTTCCCGCGGACGTCGACCACCGTCTCGGGTTCCGCATCGGAGAGCAGATCGATCGTCTGCTCCCCCCGGGCGACTGCGTTGTCCATCAGGTCGTACTCGTGGATGGCGTCCAGCGTGCAGACACCGTAGAGCGACGAGATCACGTCGCCGGCACCCCACGTCGAGGAGATCCGCGCCTCCTCGTCTGGGAAGACGTCGGAGGAGCCGACGGTCGCCCCGACCCGAAGCCCCTTCGCCCCGGTGATCACGTCCGGTTCGATCGAGTAGTGATCGGAGCCCCACATCTCCCCCGTCCGACCCACGCCGGTCTGGATCTCGTCGGCGATCAACGGGATGTCGTGTTCGGAACAGATCTCACCGACTTCGTCCATGAACGCGTCGCTCGGAAAGCGGTAGCCACCCTCGCCCTGGATCGGCTCGACGATCAGGTAGGCGACGTCCTCCGGCGGGAGGTTGCCGCTCTCTCCGAGCATATCCCGGAGCGTCGGCGTCGAGGTGAAAAAGCCACAGGAGCAGCTCTCGGCGGTACACCCCGTGTCGTCGCAGTAGGGGACTGCCGTGATTCCAGGGATCTCGGGGTAGCCTCGCCTGTGGACCGCCTTCGAGCGGTTCAGCGAGAGGGCACCGAGCGTACGGCCGTGGAAGCCGCCCTGGAAGGTGATCCCCCGGCTACCGCCCGTGTGGTCGTAACAGACCTTGATCGCGTTCTCGACGGCCTCCGCACCCGAGTTCGAGAGGAAGACCGTGTCCATGCCGTAGTGGTCCGTGAGGTCGACGAGCCGGTCCTGGAGCTGTGTCGGCCCCGGTACCGAGGTCTCATCGGGGCCCTCCGGCGTGCCGACGTAGAAGTCCTGACCGGCGATCTTCAGGGGATCGATCAGGTCGAACTCGCCCGCCCTGTCCATGACCTTCGGGTTGTTGTAGCCGAGTGGGGCGGCGGCGACGTGGCTCGTGAAGTCGAGCAGGACGTTGCCGTCGACGTCGGTACAGAACGGGCCCTCGGCGTCGGCGGTGACGTCCCAGACGAAATCGTAGACGTAGGTGCTCGTCGCCGCGGTCCGTCGGTGGTGGGCCGCCCACTCGCTCGCGCGCTCGCCCGGCATCGACCGGACGGCCGGCTCCGCGGTCTCGCGTTCCAGCGTCATCACCCGGCGTACGAAGGGTGGGTGGTTAAACGGTTCGTCCTTACGGCAAACCTTACTCGGCCGTCAGGCCGGAGAGATACTGCGCCTCCCACTCCCGTCTGGCCTCGATCTCCCGATGACCGCGCCCGGTGAGCCGGTAGAAGTTCGTCCGACGGTCGCGTTCGCCCTTCTCGACCAGCCCCTTCTCGACGAGCGTGTCGAGGTTCGGATAGAGCCTGCCGTGGTGGACCTCGGTCTCGTAGTAGCCTTCCAGCTCCTCCTTTATCGCGAGGCCGTGTGGCTCCTCTTTCCCGGCGATCACGTACAGCAAGTCCCGCTGAAACCCTGTTAAGTCATACATCCCGGATCCCCAGGTGTGTCGTTTGCTCTCATGGCTGATAAGTATGCCGGAGGACACACCCCTTTCGGGACTCTCTCGGATGTATCGTCGTGCATTGGAGCGTGTAATAGAAAGGTTCGTACGGTTGTTCACAGATGGAAAACGAGCACCTCCGAGAATGCCGAAGTCCTCGGACCACTCCTCTGCTCCGGAGCGAAACAGAACAAACGAACGAGAAGGTTCGATACTCGTAAACGAAGGAGCGCTCTCTAACTGTCTTTGATCTCCGGGAACCCGGAACACGGATCAGTGAAGTCGCTATGCTATATAACAGTACTCAGACCGACTACTGTGTGGTGAGAATTCCATGACACGCTCTCGCGCGTCGTGCAAATGGAAGCAACGCACGCGGGGCAAAAGAGTCCCGCGTGCGTGCTTGCCGCCCTGAATTGGTCCCCGCTGACGCTTCGGCCCTCCAAAGCGAAGCGTCACCTACACTGTGACGTCCATCCCACATAAATGTACCGGCGACGGCTCAGATGTGCTCTTCCTCCAGGGTCCAGCCGAGCGCCCGTTTGTAGTACGTGAACATCTGTCTCACCCCTTCGTGGTTCATGTCGTCGCTCTCCAGCTGTTCCGCCAGGTACTCGTACTGCTCTCTGATCTCGGCCTCGTCGCGCATGGGCCGGCTTGGGACCGAGAGGTCATCAGTCCGATCCCTGTGGCTCGCGTTCGTGCGGGGTGGACGGCTGCCTGCTCGTAAGGTCGGAGTCGAACGACGGGTGTTCGACGACGTCGCTCCCGTTCGGCCGGTTCGGTCGGGAACTTCCCGATAGGGGGACTGGCTACTCCCGTGTGTGCCAGAACCGGAGCGACCGCGCGGATCACCTCGGTCGTGCAGGTTTTTCTACCCGACGGACCAACGACCGGTATGAAGGTCAGGGGCCGTCGCGAGTGCGCCGACTGCGGCGAGCGGTGGTCGTACTACGAAACGGGCGAGGTGGCCTGTCCCGCCTGTGGGGGGATGCGAAGCACGGGGATCGGTGACCGAGCACTTCACACCGACGGCGTCGCCGAGTTCGACCTCACCCCGATCAGGGCCCGGCTCGACGAGGAGTCGGTCGGGGACGTCGCGCGCGAGGTCGCCCACCGCTGTCGCGCGTACACGACCGCGCGGGGGTTCGTCGATTCGGGGAGCTTGCTCCCGCTCGACGGGACCTATCTCGCGGCGACGGAGCTTCGCACCGCTATCGAGCTGTACGACCGCTCGATCGGCCCGGCCCGGTTCTCCGGTACCGGGGACGAGGAGGAGTCGTACCTCCTCTCGTTGCTCCAG
>SKXI01000236.1 GCA_007128515.1 Halococcaceae archaeon
GAGACCGATGACACACCCAGCGTGCGAACGAACCTACGACGGACTCGGCGTCTCAGCCCGCGAGAGGTACGCCGTCAGGTCGGTCGTCGTGACGATGCCGATGACGCCCTCGGTCTCGTCGACGACCGGGAGGTGGTGAAAGCCCTCCTCGATCATGATCCCCGCGGCTTCCTCGATCGGGGCGTTCGCCGTCGTCGTCACCAGCTCCGTGCTCATGTACTCGCTGACGGGCATCTCGCTCGCGGACGTCCCGTCCGCCCCGAGGCGGACGAAGTCCGTGGAGGTGAGGATCCCGGCGGCGTGGCCCGTTCCGTCCGTAACGATCACCGAACCGATCCCGTTCTCGACCATCGCCCGGGCGGCACGCTGTGCGGACGCCTCCGGTGAAACCGTCTCGACCGGCGACGACATCAGGCGTCCGACGAAGATATCCGTCATGTCTCACCCGAGCGCCGGAGCGGTGATAAGCGTTGGCGCGGCGGCTCGCGACGCGCTCAGCCTGCCCCTATCCACACGCTCATCCCGCTGGCGGGAGTGCTCGGAGTAGATCCCTCCGATCCGATGGTCTGGGCTTACCGACACACCGTTCTCGCGCTCTGTACGGTCGCATTCTTCGCGACGATGGTCGCACGACTCGCGATCAGCCCCGTCGTCCCGGCGATCAACGCCGAGTTCGCGGTCTCGAACACCGTCATCGGGGTCGCGCTCTCGGGGATGTGGCTCGCGTACGCCCTCTCGCAGTTCCCCAGCGGGGTGCTCGGCGACCGCTACGGAGAGCGAGCGATCATCCTCGTCGCCGTCGGCGGCACCGCGGTGACGAGCCTGCTGCTCGCGCTCTCGCCGGTGTTCGCCGCGTTCGTCCTCTTCGCCGTCCTCCTCGGCGGGGTCGCCGGTCTCCACTACAGCGTCGCGACCGCCCTCTTGACGCGGACCCACGACGACATCGGGACCGCGATCGGGATCCACACCATCGGCTCGCCCGCCGCGGGGCTGGTCGCACCGATCGCCGCCGCGTGGGTCGGTTCGCAGTACGGCTGGCGGCCCGCCGTCGCGGTCGGCGCGCTCGTCGCCGTGCCCGTCTTCGCCCTGTTCGCGTTGCGGGTCCGGCCCACCGAACCCCGTCGCCCGACGCAACCGATGCGCGAGCGGTTCGACCTCGCCCCGGTGCTCTCGTTGCTCGCGCGACCTCCCATCCTCTTTACGCTCCTGATGGCGACCGTCGGGGCGTTCGTCTGGCAGTCGGTCGCCTCGTTTCTCCCGACCTTCCTCATCGAACACCGCGGACAGTCGGCGACGCTCGCTGGTGTCGTCTTCTCCGCGTACTTCGTGGTCCAGGGCGTCGTGAAGGTCGGCGTCGGCGCTGCATCCGATAGATACGGCCGGGAGGCCGCGACCGCTGGCTGCATGATCGCCGCCGCAGTCGGCACGGTCGCGTTCGTCGCCGCTCCCGGCCTCGTCGGTATAACCCTGGCAGTCGTCCTCCTGGGTATCGGGATGAGCTGGGCCGCCGCCGTGGAACCCCGGTTCATCGACTACCTCACCGAGGAGGAACGGAGCACCGGCTTCGGGCTGGTGCGAACGGTCTACCTCGTCCTCGGTGCGCTCGGCCCCGTCGTCGTCGGTCTGCTCGCCGACCTCGCGGGCTGGGCCGTCTCCTTCGGCGCGCTCACCGGACTGCTCGTACTGGTGTTCGTCCTCATACTGCTGAACCGGGCGTTCGATCTGGGCTACTGACCGGGGTCGCCCCCTCCCGGGTCGAGTACACGGCCATTCCGGGAGCGAGGTCTCCGCTCGTGGTGGTTCGAACCCGGTGTCGATACTCGATCCGCCCGGATCCTCGCGATCGGACCGACCATCGGGTTGAACGAGCCAGAGGGAACCGATCTCGAATCGTCTCCCGAACGCCAAACGGAGGGGACGACCCATCACCGGGGAAACGGAGCTTCGAGAGTCCCCTCTCGCCCGGATCGAGGCCACGAGACGGCTCGAAAAGGCGTCTCCCGACCCCGCGAGGAGAACGCTACCGCTGGTAGCGATGGTTGGGACCGTGTACCGGTTCGACCGCACGACAGCGTGTGGTCGACACGAGAACGACTCGCAACCATCACCATGACAGGATCACCGTAGCCATCCGGATCCCTCGAGCGTACCCCTCTCCGATGTCGTTCGATTCGTGATCGAGAAACGACGAGGCCCTCCGACGATCCCCCATGACATCTGGGGATACCGAGTGGGGGTGATGGTAGGGGGGCTCGGGATACCGAGCGGATATGGCGGTGGTGGGAGTGGGGGGCTCGGTGTCCCGTACTATCACGAAAGACCGTACCGATATTGAGCGTTCACCCATACTGATCAGGTGTCGAACGAGTCGGCACGGACGGTTCGTGAACGGAAACCCGTATAGCGAACCTCCGGTGCGGTGGAGGAGGGTCGATCGGGTTATGCGGAACACGGAGGGTCGCCGTGTGGCCCCGAGAGGGACCTCGGGAGGGAAGGTCGATGCCGCACCTTCGAGAGATCCTCAGCACTTTCTCTTCACATCCCGTGCCGTCGGTCGTACTCCTATACGGACTGCTGTCAATCCGTCCCATTCGAACCGGAACCCGTCTTTCGGTCCCAGCGGTAAGAAGTCACAGCAGTCCGCACCACCCCGCTACAGGTCCCCCCTCGGTCAGCCGGCGAGGAGGCGAGACGCGCTGGGAGGGGAGACGACTCGTCCGTGAGCTCGCTCTCGGTAAGAGCTCTAATACCGTCGGACAGAACGGTCGATAGCTCCGACGGAACCGGTCCCGAAGCGACCTCTCAAAGCCTCTGTCCGACGGTATAGCAACCCGGTGGCGCCCGTGAAAGAATGGGGGGTTTGGAGGTCGACCAAACCCGATGTCAATCCATGCGCCCCGATTGGCGCGCGACCGGGACCATATTACTGTCATGGGGTGCAACGACCCGGTCGTCTGATGGGACATGTTACCACGGAATAATTCTTTCGGCCGACGCTCCCGCCGGGTACTCGTTCCACGTAGGGGTCAGTGGGGTTCGGACGTCAGCGGACGCTCTGATGACCCGCCGAGATCCGGCACCACCGAGTCGTAGCGGTGGGATCGGGAGACGGTCCGGTATTCCGATCGCCACGAGAGC
>SKXI01000265.1 GCA_007128515.1 Halococcaceae archaeon
ACGACCAGCCCGTGGCTGCGGCGTTCGCTTCGAGCCCCGCGTTCGACGCGATCGGGCTCGCCGAGAGCTCGTTCCCGGTCGTCGACTCCGCGACGGTCGTCGACGAACGGCCGCTCGCCGAGCCGCCGCACGAGGACTGGAGGTCATACTATGAAGATCACGACCACTGACGTGGAGAAACGGTACGGCGACGTCGTCGCCCTCGACGGGCCCAGCTTCACGATCCCGTCCGGCTCGACGTTCGGCGTCCTCGGGACGAACGGGGCCGGAAAGACGACGCTGTTCGAGCTGCTGGTCGGCCACGACAGACCCGACGCCGGGACGATCGACGTCGGCGGCCTCGACGTCGAACGCGCCGGCCACGCCGTCCGCGAGCGGGTCGGCTTCCTCCCCGAGCATACCGGCTTCCCAGGATCGCTTACCGGTCGGGAGGTGCTGTCGATCCACGCGAGGATCCGGGGCCTCGACGGCCGGAGCGAGCGGATCGAGGAGTGTCTCGAACTCGTCGGCCTGGCGGACGCGGCGGACCGTCGCGTCGAGGGCTACTCGAACGGGATGGGGAGGCGGCTGGGGCTGGCCGCGGCGCTGCTCGCCCGCCCGCCCGTCCTCGTTCTGGACGAGCCCACCGCGGGCCTCGATCCGCGCGGGGTGGCGACCTTCCACGGGATCGTCGAACGCGTCGGCCGCGAGAGCGAGACGACGGTCGTCCTCTCCTCGCACGTGCTGAGCGAGGTCGAACGCCTCTGTGACGAGGTCGCGATCCTCCACGACGGTCGGCTCGAGGCCGCCGGCACAGTCGGCGAACTCCGCGCTCGACACGGAGAGCCCACGGTCGTTCTCTTCCCCTCGGGCGACCGCGAGCCACTGCTCGAGGCCGTCGGCGGACGCGGTACCGTGACCGAGACCGACGGGAGGATCGAGGTGACCTGCTCGTCGGCCGAGGCGCTCGCCCTCTGTCGCGAGGTCGACCCCGCGCTCGTCGAGCGCTTCGAGGTCCGTGAGGCCGGTCTCGAGGCGGCGTTCCACGAGGCGATCACGGGCGGCGTCGAGGGGGACCACCAGCACGCGGATCGACCGGCGGTCGAGGGGGTGGCCCGATGACGGCCCCCTCCCGCGAGGGCGGAACCGTCCCCGACGATGGCGGGTCGCCTCGGCCGGACGGCGGCTACGAGACCGGCTTCGGGCATCGGATCGGAGACGGTTCGGGGTCCGCACGCCGACAGCTAGCGGTCGTCGCGGAGACCGAGTACCGACTGGCGGTCCGGAGCCGCTGGGCGGTCGCGCTGACGGTCGTCTTCGCGGCGTTCGCCCTCGGGCTGACGACGTTCAGCGGCTCGGAGGTGAGCCCCGAGGGGTTCGACCGGGTCGTCGCGAGTCTCGCCGTCCTCGCGGTCTACCTCGTCCCGCTGGTCGCGCTCGCGTTCGGCTACGACGCCGTCGTCGGTCGCGAGGAGAGCGGGTGGCTCAACGCGCTGTTCGCGCTGCCGGTTCCGCGGGCGACGGTCGTCCTCGGGAGCTACCTCGGCCGGGCGGTCGTCCTCGCGGCGTCGGTCGTCGTCGGGTTCGGGCTCGCCGGCTGGTTTCTCGTACGAGAACACGGGCTCGCCGGCTTCGAGACCTACGTCGGCTTCCTGCTCGCGGTCGTCGGCCTCGCGCTGTCGTTTCTCGCGATCGCCGTCGCGCTCTCGGCGGTCGCGAGCGAGAAGACACACGCGCTCGGCGGAGCGCTGCTCGTCTGGGCGTGGTTCGTCCTCGTCCACGACCTGCTCGCGCTCGGCCTGATCGCGGCGTTCTCGCCATCGGAGACGGCCGTGACGGCACTGCTGCTCTCGAACCCGACCGGCGTCTTCCGCGCGCTCGTCCTCGGCTCGCTCGGGGCGGCCGGCGACGCGGGGTTCGCTGCCGTGCTCACCGAGGCGGGGCTCTCGACCGGAGCGCTCGCCGTCGCGCTCTGTCTCTGGATCGCCGTTCCGGTCGCGCTCGCCGCCCTCCTGATCCGACGGAGGACGCTATGACGCGCTCGCCCACCCCCGCCGGAGGGACCGCCCGATGCCGACACGCCGGAGCGGAGTCGACGGGCCCGGCGACGACCCGACGACGGCTGCTCGGTGGAGCGGTCGCGCTCGCGTCGACCGCGCTCGCGGGCTGTCTCGGGGACGACGAGGACGAGGAGCCGCCCGAGCCGATCGGGCTCGACGACGGTCAGAGCTGCGACGTCTGTGGCATGCTCATCGCGGACCACTACGGACCGGCCGGACAGGTCTTCTACGGCGGGGGCGAGCCGGCCGATCGGGACGGCCCTGCCCGGTTCGACAGCGTCCGGGAGCTGGCGGTCTTCGACGAGGAGCACCGAGAGCGCGGCTGGGAGCGCCGGGCCGCCTTCGTCACCGACTACTCGGCGGTCGGCTACGACCTCGTGGAGGGCGACGGGACGCTCCACGTCTCGACGCACGCCGAGCGGGAGGCGTTCGAGCGTGCGGCGGGGCTGCACTACGTCGTCGGGAGCGACGTCGAGGGGGCGATGGGGCCGGAGTACCTCCCCTTCTCCGACCGTGCGGACGCCGAGGGGTTCGTCGCCGATCACGGCGGCGACGTCCGTGGGTGGGGGGAGCTCGTCGGGGATGCGTGAGGAGAGGCCGCTCGATCCGACGACCGATCTCGTGTTCGATCGAACCGGCCCGGTCGGTATTCGGGTCGACCCCCCGCACTGATGGGGGCCGGGAACGAGTGGGCCACTACCATGGCAGACGAGATCGACGACCCGGAGGAGCTACCGTCGGCAGCCGGCGAGTTCGCCGAGGAGCACCGCGAGGTCTGGGAGGCGTACGCCGACCTGGGCGAGGCCTGCTCGGAGGCGGGGCCCGTCGCCGACGGGACGAAACGCCTCGTGAAACTCGGGCTGGCGATCGGATCGGGTTCCGAGGGGGCCGTCCACTCGCACGTCCGTCGCGGGCTCGACGAGGGGCTCTCCCCCGAGGAGCTGAAACACGTCGCGGTGCTCTCGATCCCGACGATCGGCTTCCCGAACGCGATCGCCGCGCTCTCCTGGATCGAGGACGAGACCGAGTAGTCGAGCGACTTCGACCGGGGGCAACGGGGCTACCGCCTCAGCTGCCTCGGAGCCGAAACACGTCC
>SKXI01000169.1 GCA_007128515.1 Halococcaceae archaeon
CCGCGCTCCAGGAGATCGGCAAGCAGATGTACCAGCAGCAGGCCGCACAGCAGGCCGCCGGCGCGGGCGGTGCGGGCGCTGGTGCCGGCTTCGATCCCGAGGACATGGCCGGCGGACCGGGTGCCGGGCCAGGAGCGGACCCCGGCGGCGACGGCGAGTACGTCGACGCCGACTTCGAGGACGTAGAGGACGAGGACGAACGGTAGAGGACCTCGGCCGCTTCAGCTACGAGGACGCTCGTTTTCCTCCGACGTTTCGATCCTTCGGGCACGTCAACACCTATCACGATCCGCCCCGTGGGTGGGTCCATGTCGCAGGTGACACTCGACGCGGCGACGGAGATGGTGGCGGCAGCGGAGGAGAGAGCCGAGGAGATCGGCGTCCCAATGTGTATCGCGGTACTCGACGGCGGGGCGAACCTGGTCGCGTTCCACCGGATGGACGACGCGTTGCTCGCGAGCATCGACATCGCCCGGGACAAGGCGTACACGGCACTCACGCTGAAGATGCCAACGGAGGAGCTCGCCGAACTCGCCCAGCCCGGCGAGGAACTCTACGGGATCGAGGCGACGAACGACGGCCGGATCGTCGTCTTCGGCGGCGGGATCCCGATCGAGGGCGAGGGAGAGCCGATCGGTGCGATCGGCGTCAGCGGCGGGAGCGTCGAGGAGGACGTCACCGTCGCGGAGGCGGGACTGGAGGCGTTCTAGGCGGATGGGGACGTTCCACCGTTCGAGGGATCGCCAGCGATCGCCCGGACCCGATCGACCGTTCAGGGGAGCGAGACCGTCGACAGCCTCGCGTTCTCCTTCAGGAGGAGTCCGGCGCCGCCGACGACGAACGGAACCGGATCGAGCGAGGTCGTCCGGAGCGTCGGATGGAACGCGCCACGCTCGCGGACCGCGTCGCGCGTCTGGAGCAGGACCTCCCCGTCCCCGGAGAGCGATTCGTTGTACTCGACCAGATAGGTCCCCGCGTCCAGGTTCCACCACCCGTAGTCGTCGTCGGGGTTCCGTAGCCGTGTCTCGACGGGCTCCCGGTCGGCCCCGGTCAGTTCGCCGCCGCCGAAGTCGACGCGCGCGGGCACGGTCACCCGCGAGACGGCCGCCGCGGTGAGGTCCACACCCCCGTCGTGGACCTGGGTCGGTTCGTGGAGCAGGCCGTCGATCCGATCTGCGAGCGCCATGGTGGAACGTCCGTCTCCGGACGGTAAAAAACGGGGCCCGATACTACCGACGGGGAATCGCTCGATCCGCTCCGTTCACTCTGCCTCGTGCAGGCGCTCGCCGCGGTGGAGCCGCGTCGCGATCGAGAACGTCTGTTCGTGTCGCCTGCGGGTCGGGAAGTGCGCGGCCATGTAGCGGGCGGTCGCCAGCAGCGCGAGTCGGCGTTCTCGCTCCTCCGAGACGGCGTCGAACCGCTGGAACGCCGCCTCGACGCTCTGGATCGTGTGGAAGCCGGCGTCCTCTCTGAGCAGGCCACGCCCGAGAGTCCGTTTCAGGTCGTCCGGATCGCCCCCTGCATCGAAGTGCTCGCTCACGAGTCGGGCAGCACGATCGACCTGCCCCTGCTCGTCGAACGCGTCGAGGAGCTCCTCCCGGATCCGCTTCGGATCGCGGTCGGAGTCGCCGGGTTCCGGGATCGGTGCCCGGGGGGTGTTGAGGAAGCGATCCCGGTAGACCGACATCGCGCCGTCGAAACAGCCCCGGTAGAGGTTCTGGGTATCGGTCTTCGTGGACGCGCGGTGGACCGCGTTCGCGTAGGTGAACGTGTGGTGTACCGTGTTCCAGTCGTTGAACTCGTTGTTCGTCGCGAAGTACGCGACGCGTCTCGTCGCTGCGCGGGCGACCGCGTCGGCGAGTTCCTCGACGGTCGCCCCAGCGGCGATCGCCTCCGTGAGCGCGTCGATCACCGTGTGGGGGTCCTCCGAGAGCAGCGTCTCGACGAACCCGCCGGGGCGCTCCCAGCTCTTCCCCTCCCCCGCGGCGACGAGATCCGGGAGGAGGTCCTCGGCGTCGGCACAGAGTCCGGCGATGTCGACCGGCTGTCGCCACGAGGAGAGCTCCTCCGATCGGGTCGCACCCGTGAGCCGGGGGACCGTCGAGGCGAGGACGGCGTCGGCGTGGCCCTCCCAGCCGACGTGCTCGAGCAGCTCGAACGCGGTGTTGACGAAGTCGAGGGTGTGGCCCGCGTCCATGTAGCGGTGGTCCGTCGCGGCCGTGAAGAGCAGTTCCGCGACGCCTTCGGGCGGGAGCGTCGCGATGGCGGTGAGCAGACAGCGTTCGGCACCGGCGCGGTCGCGAACCTCGATCGACTCACGGAACCACGAGAGCAGGCGCTCTCTCGAGAGCGAGCGGCTCTCGAACGCGCGCTGTTCGAACCGGGGTGGCTCGCCCGCGCTGTCGTCGGCCACCTCGCGCACGCCCGTGAACATCGCCCGTCGTTTGTCGCGCCCGCCGACGTGGTCGTAGAGCGTCGCCGTACAGCCGAGCGTCGTCAGCCCCCGACCCCAGCCCGAGTTCCTGTATCTCGTTCCGAACCGGACGGCGGTCTCGAGCGGCGTCGTGAAGCCCTCGCCGTGGTCGTCGAGTCCGATCACCGCCTTCGCCATCACCAGCGTGAGGTCCTCCTGAAGGCCGTCGGCGAGTCGGTTCCGCCAGCGCGTCTCGGGTGGAACCGTCGGCTCGGGGTCGGGGTCGAGCGAGATCGCGTCGCCGTCGACCCGGACGGGGAACGTCTGGACGTCGTCGGCCCACGGGTCGAACGTGTCGCCCTTCTCGAGTTCGAACCGGGCGTGGTGCCAGTGACAGGTGAGGATACCGTCGTCGACGGTGCCCTCCGTGAGGGGGAATCCCATGTGCGGACAGCGGTTGTCCACGGCGTAGACCTCACCCTCGTGGTGAAAGAGCGCGATCGCCTGTCCGTCGGCCGAGACGAGCGTTCGGCCCTCGGCCTCGAGGTCCGAGAGAGAGGCCACCTCGACGAAGTCGCGAGTGGTATCTGTCGACATGGAACGCGGTACGATCGGTACCGGGTAAAAGGTTCGCTGAAGGGGAGTTCAGTCGGCCGGACGAGACGTCCGGGGAACGGTCCACCGGTGCAAGAGGGGGACCGGGATCCGTCCGTCGACGGGCGGGCCGAGCAGCGGTCACCCGTTCGACCCGTTCACCAGCACTCGAGGGTCAGGTCGTACGCGAACCGTGCGTCGGGTTCGACGCTCGTGGCGAGGACCCCGTACGTCCCTGTCGAACCGAGGCGGTAGCCGTCGACGGTCGCCTCGCCCTCGCCGGAGGCGACGGCGAGGAGGTCGCCGTCCGGGGAGACGAGCGAGACGTGCGGTGAGCCCGCCTCGGTGCTCATCGTCAGGCGAACACAGTCGCCACACTCCCCGTCGAAGCTGTAGAGGTCGTAGCGATGGTCCTCGCTCGGGAGCCCGCGGCGGTCCTCGTCGGTGAGTTCGCCCGCCACCGACGAGCTACACTCGAGGCGCTCCGGGACGGTCGGCGGCTCCCGGTCCCAGCAGCTGACGTGCAGCCAGTACCGGTACTCCGGGTCGGCGACGTTCCAGTCCATGGCGACGATCCGATACTCGCCGTCGGTGGGGATCTCGGCGAAGAGGAAGGCGACCCCACGGTGGGTGAACGTCTCCTCGTGCATCGACGCGACGAGGGTCCCGTCCGCGTCGAGCAGGTAGATGGCGGGTTCGCCCGCGAACGGGAACTCGCCGTGGGCGTCGTCGGGGTCCGGGTCGCCGATCCGCTCGGTCCGCACGAAGAGGTCGATCCGTTCCCCCTCCCGACCGTCGAACCGGTACTCGCGGTACCGGTGTCCGTCCCGGAGCGCCGGTAGAGGGTCGAACCGCTCGGGGTCCCACTCGGGCTCATCCACCTCGTCGGCCTCGAATCGAGGCTCCTCGCCGGTGAACGCCTCTTCGATCTCCGCTCCACACTCAAGCCTGCGAACCACCGGTCCGTCCTCCCCGTCACCGTCCCCGGTACCGTCGTCGGTCGAACCGACAGCCACTCCGGCCGTCGTCACTCCCGCCGCCGTGGCGGCGAGGACGAGATACGACCGTCTCGATACCCGACTATCGCGTAACATCGGGGTGATCGATGTTGTATTCACGCTTTACTATTTGTTTAATAATCATATCTCCTATCGGAACAGTCAGTCGTAAAAGGTCGTTTCGTCCGACCTGCACGACGAGGGGCCGATCTCCCGCTCGGCGGCGTACGTGGTTTCGATAGACGACGTGAGAAGCGGTTTCGTGAGCGAACAGGCTCGATCGGTCGAACCAGAGGACGGCCCGAAATCACACCACCCGACCGACACCACCTGCGTTCTACGCGGTCGAGGCGAGCGTGCGGATCCGAGAGTCGGTCGAGCCCATCATCCGCCAGTTCGACCCCCGCAGCCGGAGCAGGGTGCCGTCGTTCGTTCCGCCGAACAGGTCGTCACCGTCGACAGTCCAGGCGGAGATCATCGCCTCCGGTTCGCCGGGGTACGCGAGCCGTTCACCCTCGGAACGGTCCCCGTCGAACCGAAGCAGGAGGCCATCGGCCCCGTCCGGACCGTTCCACTCGCCGGGCGGGCCGCGGGCGATACCCGCGTAGACCGAGCCCTCGAAGGAGATCGACTCGCTGACGTAACGATGCGGGACGTCCGCGTCCAGTCGCGTCCACGATCGGCCACCGTCCTCGGTCCGATAGATCCCGGTCCCGGTCGAGACGACGTACCTCCCCGAACTCTCGACGAGGACGTGGTGGACGTCGTCGTGGACGCCATCGCGGCGCGAGCGCCAGCCCTCACCACCGTCGTCGCTCACGTAGACCCCGCCGACCTCGACGCCGAGGACCAGCCAGGATGGGTCGTCGACGTGCGTTTCCACCGTTCTGATCCGTGGTTCGGAGTGGTGTGGCGGGGTCTCCCACTCGTCGCTCCCGGGAAGGTCCTCACGAGTCACCTGCAGGGTCCACGTCTCCCCCTCGTCCGCGGAGACGTAGAGGTGGACGCCGTCGGTGCCCGCGTAGAGATCGCCACCCTCCCCGACCGCGACGGAGTGAACACCCCGGGTCGGAACCCCGAGGTCCTCCCAGGAGTCACCGTCGTCGGTCGACCGATAGAGCCCGGTCTCCGTGGCAGCGAACAGACCGTGGGGGCCGAGACGGCGGACGAGCGTGACCGTCCCGCAGTCGAGGACGCTCTCCGCACGCTCCCCGAATCGCACCACTTCGTCCCCGGTTCCGGCGAGGATCGTCATGGGGTAGAGATGACGCCGGGCCGGCATATAGATGGGGTCCGGGGCGGATTCCGACAAGCGGTCAGTTCAAATGTCTCGACCGAATACGGGGTATAACTGATGAGCGAGGATTTCTACGAGATCCTCGGCGTGGATCGGGACGCGTCGGAGGAAGAGATCAAACGCGCCTACCGAAAGAAGGCGGCGCAGTACCACCCCGACGTGAGCGACGAGCCGAACGCCGAGGAGAAGTTCAAGAAGGTCCAGAAGGCCAAGGAGGTGTTGACCGACGAACAGGAACGGACGGCCTACGACCGGATGGGCCACGACCGCTTCGAGGAGGCCGACAAACGTGGCGGCTTCGACGGTGGCGGGGGCGGTGACCCGTTCGGCGGCCGCGACCCCTTCGGCGGCGGTGGCGGCCTCGGTGACATCTTCGAACAGTTCTTCGGCGGCGGTGGCAGGAGCCGAAACGGCCCGCGACAGGGTGCGGACCTCCGGACGGAGCTCTCGATTACCCTGGAGGAGGCGTACGAGGGGGCGAAAAAGGAGATGACGGTCACGCGTCCGGCCGAGTGCGGGGCGTGTGACGGCGAGGGAGGACACGACCCGACCACGTGTGGTGAGTGTGGCGGGAGCGGTCAGGTCACCCAGGTCCAGCAGACGCCGTTCGGGCGGATGCAGCAGACGACGACCTGTCGGCGCTGTGGCGGCGAGGGCAAGCAGTTCGCCGACCGCTGTGGCGAGTGTCGGGGTGAGGGCGTCGTTCGGGAGGAGGCGACGCTCACCGTGGACGTACCGGCCGGGATCGCCGACGGTCAGACGCTCCGGATGGAGCGCGAGGGCGCGCCGGGCGAGCGCGGCGGCCGGCGCGGCGACCTCCTGATCGAGATCACCGTCGAGGAGCACCCCGACTTCGAGCGCGAGGGCAACGATCTCAGGTACCGAGCGCCGATCTCGTTCCCGCAGGCGACGTTCGGCGACACGATCGAGGTGCCGACGCTCGACGGCGCGGTCGAGTTCGACGTCGAGAAGGGAACGCAGAGCGGCGAGACGTTCAGGCTTGAGGGGAAGGGGATGCCCCGACTCAGACGCCGCGGTCGGGGCGACCTCTACGTCACGGTGCAGGTCGTCACGCCGAAGTCGCTCAACCGCGAGCAGCGCGAGGCGCTCGAGGCGTTCGCCGAGGCCGGCGGCGAGGAGGTCGAGGTCGGAAAGGGCTTCTTCGAGAAGATCCGCGACACGTTCTGAGTCCGATCGAGGGTATCGTGAAACGGTTAGTAGCCCCGTCTTCCGCTTCGCCGAATCGATCAGTACAGGGGGCTCGCGTACCGTCGCACAGTTCGATATGGCTTTATACTGTCAGAAACCGCTTGCAGGATATCGAGGATGGAGTGCAGCACGGCGATCGCGTTCGTTTTGCCCGAGTTTGTCTGAAACGGGTGGTCAGTAGACGCGCTTACCGACCGATGTGCGTTCTGTGGCGAGAATTTACGGGACGGCGGTGCCGGATTCATGGAACACATCGAATCCGCCGAAACCTGTGAGGCGCGGTTCGAAGCATAGCGGGAGAACATCACTGGAGACATCGGTGGCGAGTGGAGCGGGTAATCCTCTAAACAACCTCCACGTACCGAAGACGTTCGCCTACTCGTGGCTCGTAGAGGACGTTACCCCTCCCTCTCTTCGAACTCTCCTCGGTAATCCGCGTTCATTCTGGACGCTGTTGCAGCCAGTGTCGTCTTCGCGCCACTGCAGGCCGGACAACGAACAAATTCGTACATGCCCCACTGATTCTCCACCTCCCCGTTAAACGAGTTCTTGCATTCGTGGCAGGTAAAGCGAACCTTCACTCTTTCACCCGGAGACATCCATCGTATGTGTATGGGTTTCCCACCCCAAGTAATTCAGGTGTCTCACCCGTATCTTCGGGCAGTATAGCTGCCACGCGTTGTGAGATAAATCGTGGACGAACCACGATAATGAAGCCATCGGGTAGACGAAGGCGGAATCCTCGGGAGGAGACTGAAACAGGCACCACGTCATCAAACCATCCAAAAGCGGTCGCGGAGACGTCACCACAGGAGCGCCAACTCGTCGAGAAGGAGGCACGCAAGGAACAGTCCCGAACCCAGCACGCAGGGAACGAACACGAGAAGACAGGTACGAACGGAGAGACAGTTCAGCTGAAGGTATTCCGGTACGACCCGGAGGTCGAAGGGAAGCAAGACCCTCGCTTCGACGACTTCCACGTCCCGTTCTCTCGGGGGATGTCCGTCCTTGATGCACTCATTTATGCCCGCGATCACTACGATTCGAGCCTGACGTTCCGACATTCCTGCCGGCAGGCAATCTGTGGGAGTGACGCGCTGTTCATCAATGGGCGACAGCGGCTCGGCTGTCAAACCCAGATTGCTGACCTCGATACTCCCGTTCGAGTCGAACCACTACCGCATCAGGACGTTGTGAAGGATCTCGTGGTGGATATGGAGGACTTCTATGAGCAGATGGAACGCGTTGAACCGTACTTCCAGCCGGACGACCTCCCCCGGAACGACCTGGAAGAGCAGCGGCAATCACGGGAAAACCGCGAGAAGGTGAAGATGAGTACACGATGCATCTGGTGTGCCAGTTGTGTCTCGTCTTGTAACATCGCAGCTGGAGACAACGAGTATCTGGGGCCAGCAGCGATCGTGAAGGGGTACCGGTTCTACATGGACGAACGAGAAGGCGACGAGATTGCTGAACGTCGACTCAATATTTTGGAGCAGGAACATGGCGTCTGGCGGTGTCAGACCCAGTTTTCGTGTACGACTGTCTGTCCGAAGGACATCCCGATTACCGAGAAGATTCAGGAGATGAAACGGGAGGGTGTCAAACGTAACCTGAAATTCTGGTAACAGTCACAGGTTCCGTTCAGAATGACCCGTTCGTCGTTCAGTAATCGAAATCGCACTCACTAATATGTGTTTCGCAGTCGCCGTAGAATTTCCCGCCGACCGTCCAATGCCACCCAAAATCCTCCCTCTTAATTTCGTTGAAGGCGGTGTTCACGCTCAATATCCTGCAACTGTGGAATCAGCTCAGAATCTCTTGCGACGTGGATGATGTAGCGAGGGACGTCCCGTGTTGTCCGGGCCATAAACGGTTCGCCCCAGAAACTCAAGAGCGCGTCCGTCTGTTCGTGTTCCGTCCCCCGAAGGATGAACGAGACATTGTCATCGAGCTCGCGCCAGACGGGTTCCTGTATCGTCTCGGCACCCGTACACTCCTGTACTTTCGGTTTGACCTGGGTGTTCCAGCGCTCCCGTTCGCTCTCGTCGAGGACGAACTGGATCGAGGTGACCTCTGGATTTTCGATCGGTGGTCGGAGCAGCGCATCGAACAGATCCTGTGGGATGAACATGAGCAGACAGACGTTGAACCAGATCATATCCCCGCGGGCCCCCTGGCCGAACTGCATACTTCGTGATCTGAGCTTCCCTGGCCCGATGAGTTCGAGGTCGGGCGTATCCATACCGGCACGAATCTCTTCGACGGTGCGTTCGGTTTGAGTGACGGACTCGGTGAGGTGCTCGGTTTCGGATTCACGTCTGAGATGGCTGATGAATAAGAACGCCATGAGAACGAGGGTGATCTGGAGGAGTACGGCTTCGTCCACGATGTGCAGGAAATGGAGTACGAGCGCGAGAACCGCTGCTAGAATGCCCGCGACAGCCTCCCATTCGATCTGCTTGATCTGCCATTTCATGTCGAACGTCTCCCCGGATGGGAATTCTGGCTATAGGCTCATTACTCTGTGCAGGCACGTAGCGGTGTCCACAGTTGACTATCGTTTGTTCGAACGAGGAGTACTAGACGACCGCTTGCAAAGTTTCGCTAACTCAACTTCGGTTAGTACGGAATTCGATGCTCCACCGGCGGTGGAGGGCCACCTTGTGAATAGATGTCGGAGTCGAGTGATTTTCTTGTACATCGAATTATCTGAGAATCAGTGGTTCATGGATCTCCTGCACTGACCGATCCGACTCCGTAACGATCCACCAACGCCTGGTGCCACATTCACGCCGTGTATTCAGCACGAGTCTCTGAAGATCTACGCTGTTTGGTACATTTCTCGGCGGTCAGTACACATCTCTCGTGAGCGGCCGATTATACTCCTCGTCGTCGGTAACAACGCCTGCCGATGAGGTCTACGATGCCCTCCGAAAGGCCAATCAGCTCTCGCCCACCCTGTAGCGGAGTTCGACGATACCGTTCGAGTGCTCCGTACTGTCCAGTAACGCGAGTCTGTGCTCTCCAGTGCCGTCTCCGAACACCGAGATCCCGTCGCCGAGCAACAGCGGAACGACAGAAAGCCGGATCTCGTCGACACGATCCGCGGCGAGAAACGACCCTGCGAACGCCGCCCCGCCAACGAGCCAGACGTGGTCGTACTACTATTGATGGTATACCGATGTTATACCGGACGCTCAATTATCTCACTTTCTCTATATTATGTGTAAATAGAATGAAACAGGTGCCCATATCCTATAGAAGCCATATATCATGAACAACAAACCGTCTTTCGCGCCATGACATAAGTTCAGGAATACTTTTCTCTTATCAATCACATCATTAGCTAGCCTAATTTGCGAAACATAGAATTGTGCCTCTTCGTGAAAAGGAAGTCGGACTGCCAAATAATCAGCTAGCGATTCAAAAAACTGATTTTCAATAGTTTCTGCAGGAACGTATACTTCCGGCTCGTGAGTTATGAGGATATCTTCAAAGATTGGGGAGAGATAGTCTATCTGATCGACCCAAAACAAAGATGCATTCAAATGCTCTAACTGAGACTGTGCGACTATCGACGCGATATTCCCCATATTAGAACCGTTGTATATCTCTGTAGACCGCATAATATCTTCAAATAATTCGATGTTCCGGATAAGTGATGGTTCTATCAAATCCAGAGTTTGTTGCATATGCGAATTCACCAAATTATCAAATATATATGATGTTGGGAGTATTTGATCGCTCAATAGTGGCGTGAAATAATCCATCTGCATTCCGGCAAGCCCGGCCCCAGCGAAAGCGAGTTCGCGTGTATTAGACCTCTCCGTCCAAGAAAGTGCATTAGCGATAGAAGTTGATTCCTGCCCTAAAATCCTCAAATAAGACTGATAGTTAGTTCCCGGGAACATCGACTTCTTAAAAAATGGGTTTGTCGCTAAATCGCTCGTCATGCGAATTGATGAGTAGAATGAGTAATTTTGAAGAATACTTTGGGTGCCTGTGTCTCCGAATAACCAGTTGATTTCGGAAAGATCTGGTTGGATAGCTTCTTCAAGAGATGTTCGGTGTTCATTACGTTCGTTAACGCGTTCCGCGTCATTAAGCTCCTCTCTAAACGAGTCTAAGTCTGACTCCGCATCCTTTCTGATCAGTTCGGATTCTGTTGGTTCCGGTAGCTCAAAGAGTTCTTCATGAATCTGAGATTCATCGTTTACTGGTTCGGGGTTCTCGTCGGGTGTTTCACTGGTTTCGTCCGGGGTTTCGGGGGAGGTTTCGGTATCGTTCGCGGGACCGGGCGACGACATAGAAATTTTTGTCTCCCGATGGGTTTAATTGTTCTGTGAGCGGAGTGAAAGTGGTCTGAAACGCTTATAAACCAGTTAATTGCATCAAAACATGTTCCGGGGATAAGTTTTTAAGTATCAATAAAATTTAATTAAATACTATACGAGACTGTAAAAATAGCTTTGTTGTACTGTTCAGCCACTTATCATGGATGCTCGGTGGCTCCGTAGCAACCGGACTGGTTGAAATGATGCTTATCGACGCGTGCAGCGTGTCGGATGCGATATTCACGGTCGCGGGACTTGACGTATCGATTGCACTGATTATGTCCCTTGCAGGGCTCGTAGGGGTCGTATACAGTAATCTCTCGGTTTACGGGCGGTCTCAAACGCCTCGTAACTCCTCCGTCCTTCGTCCTCGTCGGTACCGTCGAACGCTTTGAGCCAGGCGACCCCACCCTGCTCGTCCGCGACGAACCCGTCGAGGCTCGCCGCGATGGAGAGCGTGATCCGTCCGGAGCCCGTTTAGAGAGACGTCCGCCGAGATGGTCTCTCGATCGGTTTCCGTGCGACTCGACCGCTCACCTCCGTGCGAGGTAGAGAAACCCCGTCCCGCAGGAGAGGACCTCCCCGGCGGCGTCGAGCTCCCGTAGATCGCGCTCCCACGCGTCGATCTCGTCGCTCTCGAACGAACCGTCTTCCTCGAGGGTTCGTCGGTGTACCTCGATACCTCGCTCGACCTGCGCGTCGATCTCGGTGTGGACGTCGGCCCGTGGCACGACCCGCACGTCGGTGAACCCGGCTTCGGGCAGCAGGGAAGCGAGACGGCTGTCCAGGTACGGGTGGGGCATCGCCGCGACGCGCGCGGCCATCGCGCGACGCATCAGCTCCGGATCCGTCGCGTTGAG
>SKXI01000278.1 GCA_007128515.1 Halococcaceae archaeon
CCCTCGAAGCGAGTCGCGAGCGCCGCGCCGAACCGGAGCGCCGAGAGGGAGCTGTCCGAGCTATCGAGCGGGACGAGGACGTGCATGGCCGGGGTTCGAGGTGTCGGGACAAAACTACTTCGGCACCGCTGGCGTCGCTCGGCCGTCGTCGACGGAGTCCCCGCTGTCGTCGTCTCCGCCACCACCCTCTTCGTCCCCGTCGTCGGTAACGGGTTCGCCCTCGCTACGGTCGTTCCCGTCGGGGGGATTCTCCTACGCCCTTTTCGTCACGGCCCCGCTGGTCTGTGACGCTCGGTCGGGTGGCCCGCGCGGCGACACGGACCCGACACGAACGACGGTGGTATGCGTGCACTCTGCACGGAGCGGCGCACGACCGATCGGATCCTCGTCGCGCTCGACGGCTCGGTGCCCGCCGCGAGGGCGCTCGAGTTCGCGCTGACCACGTTCCCGGAGGCGGAGGTGATCGTGCTCGTGAGGTCGGCCCCACCACAACCGCTTTCGAGCCGGCGTGCGTCGTTCTCCCATGTACGACCGTGTCCTCATCGCGACCGACGGGAGTTCCCACGCGGAGCGGGCGCTCGCGGAGGCGATCGAGATCGTCCGGCGCTTCGACGCGGAGCTGTACGTCCTCTCGGTCGTGGACGACCGGCTGGCGCGGTCGGCGGCCACGGAGGAGACGTACAGAGAGATCGCAGAGCGGGCGCTGCGTGTGGCCGAGCGCGAGGCGGCAGAGGGTGGTATCGGAGTGACGACCGCCGTCGAGAAGGGGTCGCCGCCGGCCGAGATCCTCGACTACGCGGCCGACGTCGGCGCCGACCTGGTCGTCGTCGGCAACAAGGGCAGGAGCGGGCTGGACCGGTTCGTCGTCGGGAGCGTCGCCGAGCGCGTGGTGCGAGGGGCGAAGAGTTCGGTCCTCGTCGTCCGGTCCTGATCACAGTCCCCAGAAGAAGGCGATCCCGAGGGTGGTGACGACCGCGAGCAGGAGCTGGAGCGGTGCGCCGACGCGGAAGAAGTCGGCGAACGTGTAGCCGCCGGGGGCGTAGACCATTAGGTTCGTCTGGTAGCCGACGGGCGTCATGAACGCGGTCGAGGCGGCGAAGGTGACCGCGAGGACGAACGCGAACGCGTTCGCGTCGATCTGGGCGGCGGCGTCGACGGCGACCGGGATCATGAGCACGACGCTCGCGTTGTTGCTGATGACGTTCGTCAGCAGCGCCGTCACGAGGTAGAAGATCCCGAGGACGACGATCGGCTCGAACAGCTCGGCGCTCTCGACGACGAGCGCGGCGATCAGCGCCGCGCCGCCGGTCTCCTCCAGGGCGATCCCGAGCGGGATCACTCCTGCTAAGAGGAAGATCACGTTCCAGTCCACCGAATCGTAGACCTCGGTGGGGCGCACACAGCCGGTCGCGACCATCGCGACGATCCCCGCGAGCGCGCTGATCACGATCGGCAGGACGTCGAGTGCGGCGAGCGCGACGACGGCGGCGACGATCCCGATCGCGATCGGGAGCTTCCTCGTCCGGTAGTCGGTCTCCGTGAGCGCCTCGACGACGACGAACTCGCGGCGGCGGTCCAGCCGGGTGACGGTCTCCTCGGTCGCCTGCAGGAGGAGGGTGTCCCCGCCGCGCAGCGGCCGGTCGCCCATCCGTTCGCGGCGGATCCGGCCGCCGCGGCGGATCGCGAGCACCGTCGCGTCGTACCGGGCCCCGAAGTTGAGCTCGTCGAGCGTGTAGCCGACGATCGAGGCGTCGGGGGTGATCACGACCTCGACGAGCTGCCGGGCGGCTTCCTCTTCGTCACCGGTCTTCAGGTCCTCGTCGTGCATCGTCGTCGGGAGCGAGTCGAGACCCGGGCGGGCGAGCAGCCGGAAGAGGACGTCTCGACCCGTCCGGACCATCAGCACGTCCTCCTCCTGGATCTCCTTGCGCGCGAGCGGCTCCATGAACGGCTCGCCGTGGCGGATCACCTGCACGATGTCGAGGTCCATGTCGAGCTCATCGAGGGCCTCCGCGACCGTCCGGCCGACCAGCGGCGAGTCCTCCCGGACGACGACCTCGGTGAGGTACTCGGTCATCTCGAACTCCTCGGTGAGCTCCTCTTCGGGTTTGATCCGTTCGGGGATGAGGTACGGCGCGACGGTCAGCAGGTAGACGCTCCCGACGACGAGCACGACGAACCCGAGCAGCGTGAACTCGAACATCGCGAACGGGCGGTCGAGCAGCCGCGCGGAGACGTCGCTCGCGAGGATGTTCGTCGAGGTGCCGATCAGCGTGAGCATCCCGCCCATCATCGACGCGAAGGAGAGCGGCATCAGGAGCCGCGACGGCGAGACACCGGTCTGTCGGGCGATGTTCGTCGTCATCGGGATCATGATCGCGACGACCGGGGTGTTGTTGATGAATCCGGCCGTTCCCCCCGAGAGGCCGACGATCGCCGCGAGCTGTTTCCGGGGGCTGTCGCCGGTGAGCCCGACGATCCGGTCGCCGATGAGTTTCACCACCCCCGTCCGCCGGATCCCCTCGCTCAGGACGAACATCGCGAGCACCGTGATCGTCGCGGTGCTCGAGAAGCCCGACAGGCCCTCGGCCGGCCCGATCTGCGTCCACGGCTCGAAGACGACCAGCGCGACGATCAGCCCGACCGCGACGATGTCGATCGGCACCGGCTCGAGGACGAACAGCACGAGCGCGACGACGATGATCGCGAAGACGACGGCCATCCCTGTCGTCACGGGGGGGAGCGCCTGTAGCACGACCGGCGGAACCGTCATACTGCGACGTGCCCCCTACCCGCGTCGGTCTCAAATAGGTGGTGGTCCTGACTCGGAGTCGGCCCTCTTCCTCCCCAGGGGCTTACAACCCCGGTACCCGGTGGTTCCGGCGGTCCCCCGCGCGGGCCGGCGATCGTAGCCAGCCACTAAACATATTAACACCGAACTTAGAAAGCACGTAAAGATTATATGTATCGCCTACGTCAACCAGTAGTAGTGCGCGAGAGTATGTCAGAAAAGCGGGTGGGTTCGAGAAGGCGAGGGTCGCTTCTCTCGATGAGCTGGATTCAGAAATCCAGTACGATCCGTCCCGACGACGACTCCTCGCGCCCAGACAACACAGAGAAA
>SKXI01000329.1 GCA_007128515.1 Halococcaceae archaeon
AGATGTCCACGCGCTGTATCTGGTGTGCGGCGTGTATGTCCTCGTGTAACATCGCGGCGAACGACGAGATGTACCTCGGGCCGGCGGCGATCAACAAGGCCTACCGGTTCGCGATGGACGAACGCGAGGGCGAGCAGATGAAAGAACACCGGATGAAGGTCTTGGAGCAGGAACACGGCGTCTGGCGGTGTCAGACGCAGTTCTCCTGTACCGAGGTCTGCCCGAAGGAGATCCCGCTGACCGAACACATCCAGGAAGTGAAACGCGAGGCGGTCAAACGGAACCTGAAGTTCTGGTGAGCGACGAACGACTGAAGTAACCCGAATCCTAACCGAAATCATGTACGAACACGACGTTCTGGTGGTCGGCGCGGGCGGCGCCGGCCTACGAGCCGCGATCGCGGCCCACGAGGAGGGCGCGGACGTTGCGATGGTGACGAAACTCCACCCCGTGCGGAGCCACACCGGCGCCGCCGAGGGTGGCATCAACGCCGCGTTGCGCGACGGCGACGACTGGGAACTGCACGCCTACGACACGATGAAGGGCTCCGACTATCTGGGCGATGCCCCCGCCATCGAGACGCTGGCGACGGACTCCCCCGAGGAGGTCGTCCAGCTCGAACACTGGGGGATGCCCTTCTCGCGAGAGGACGACGGCCGGATGTCCCAGCGGCCGTTCGGCGGGCTCTCGTTCCCCCGGACGACGTACGCGGGTGCGGAGACCGGTCACCACCTGCTGCACACCCTCTACGAACAGGTGGTCAAACGCGGCATCAAAGTCTACGACGAGTGGTACGTGAGCCGACTCGCGGTGACCGACCACGACCGGCCCGAAGACCGGGTCTGTCATGGGCTGGTCGCGATAGACATCAAGAGTGGCGATATCGAGGGATTCCGGGCGCGAAACGGCGTCGTCCTCGCGACCGGCGGCCCCGGACAGGTCTACGACCACACGACCAACGCCGTCTCCTGCACCGGCGACGGCCCGGCGATGGCCTACCGGGCGGGCGCACCGATGGAGGACATGGAGTTCATCCAGTTCCACCCGACGACGCTCCCCTCGACCGGCGTGCTCATCTCCGAGGGGGTTCGCGGCGAGGGCGGGATCCTCTACAACGCGCTCGGCGAGCGGTTCATGTTCGAACGCGGCTACGCGAACAACGACGGCGAACTCGCCTCCCGCGACGTGGTCTCGCGGGCGGAGTTGACGGAGGTAAACGAAGGCCGCGGCGTCAACGACGAGTACGTCCACCTCGACATGCGACATCTCGGTGCCGATCGGATCGTCGACAGGCTCGAGAACATCCTCCACCTCGCGGCGGACTTCGAGGGCGTCGACGGGCTGGAGGAGCCGATGCCGGTGAAACCCGGCCAGCACTACGCGATGGGCGGCACCGAGACCGACGAACACGGCGAGACCTGCATCTCGGGGCTCTACGCCGTCGGCGAGTGCGCCTGTGCGAGCGTCCACGGGGCGAACCGCCTGGGCGGAAACGCGCTGCCCGAACTGATCGTCTTCGGCAAGCGTGCCGGTCAGCACGCCGCCGGGCGGGATCTCGGCGAGGCACAGATCGGGACCGGACAGGTCGGCGAGTACGAGATCGGCGAGGTCGAGACGCCCGTCACCCCCGGCGAGGTCGGGAGCCCCGATGACGTCGTCGCCGACGGTGGGGAGTCCGCGAGAACCGACGGTGCGGGCGCGCTCGTCGAGGCGGGTGCAGTGCTCGAAGATGCCGTCGAGACCGAGCGCGCTCGCGTCGCGCACCTGATGGGACGCGACGAGGGCGTCCAGCAGGCGGAGATCCGTGCGATGCTCCAGAAGTCCATGACGCGGTACGTGAACGTCTTCCGGAACGAGGAGGGGCTCAAGCAGGCGCTGCGGGACATCCGTACGGCCCGCGAACTCTACCGGGACGTCTACGTCGACGACCCCTCGCGCACGTTCAACACCGACCTGATCCAGACGATCGAGACGCGCAACCTGATCGACACCGCGGAGGCGATCGCGCTCGGCGCGCTCGCCCGCGAGGAGTTCCGGGGCGCACACTGGCGCCAGGAGTTCCAGGAGCGCGACGACGAGAACTGGCTCAAACACACGCTGCTCTCGTGGAACGACGGCACGCCCGAGGTCTGGTACCGCCCGGTCCACCTCGAAGGAAGGGAAAAGGAGTACGAGCCGAAGATCAGGAGCTACTGACCGCGCCTACGCGAACGAACTTGCGATCCGTCGGGCACTCCCTTTGATCTCCTCACTGTCGACGGCCGAGTGCTCGCCGTCCTCGTAGAGCACTCGACCGTCGACCATCGAGAACCGGACGTCGTCGCCGTGGGCGCCGTAGACCAGATGCGAGTGGACGTCGTGGATCGGAACCGAACGGGTTCGATCCGTACCGAGTCCGATCACGTCCGCCTTGTTCCCCACCTCGAGCGTACCGACGTTCTCGAAACCGGCGGCCCGGGCACCCGTTTCGGTCGCCATCCGGAAGACCGTCCGGGCGGGGAGCGCGGTCGGGTCGAACGATCGGGTCTTCGCGAGCAGGCTGGCCGCCCGCATCTCGGTGAACGGGTCGAGCGTGTTGTTACACGGCGGGCCGTCGTTGCCGAGGGCGACGGGGATACCTCGATCCAGGTACTCCGCGACCGGAGCGACGCCACTGGCGAGTTTCATGTTCGCGGAGGGACAGTGGACGACGGTCGTTCCGGTCTCGGCGAGGATCGCTCGTTCCCTCTCGTCGGTGTGGACACAGTGGGCGAGCAGGACGTCCTCTCCGGTGAGACCGACCTCGTCGAGCCACTCGACGTTCCGCATACCCGTCCCGCGCTCGATCCGTTCGATCTCGGAGCGGTTCTCGCTCGCATGGGTGTGGAGTCGCACGTCGTACTCGTCGGCGAGGTCGCGAGCGCCGCGCAGACACTCCTCCGAACAGGTGACGGCGAAGCGAGGGGTGACGGCGTAGCGGATCCGGTCGTCGTGAGCGCCGTGGTAGCGGCGGACGAGGCGTTCGCTCTCCCGCAGCCCCTCCTCCGTGCCCTCGAGGAGCCCCTCGGGCGAGTCCCGGTCCATCAGCACCTTCCCGAGTAGCCCGCGGATCCCGACCTCGCCGGCGGCCTCGAACGCCT
>SKXI01000270.1 GCA_007128515.1 Halococcaceae archaeon
ACCGAGGAGGTCTGGAGCCACCTCCCGGGCACCGAGGGGAGCGTCCACGTCGCCGACTGGCCGTCGGTCGACCCGGCGGTCGACTGGGACGACGAGGAAGCCGAGGCGGTCGGCACGCTGATCGCCGAGGTCGCGAGCACGGTCCGGGGCTGGAAGTCCGAGGAGGGGATGGCGCTCAACGCCGACCTCGATCGGATCGAGCTGTACGTCTCGCTGGACGAGGAGTACGCGGTCGACACGTACGACCTCTCCGGGACGGTCAACGCGCCTGTCTACGTCGAGTACGGGACGCCCGACGTCGACCTCGTCCCCGTTGAGGTCGACCCCGTCCAGAGCGTGATCGGCCCCGAGTTCCGCTCGGAGGCGGGCGCGGTGATGGGCGCGCTCGGCGAGGCCGACCCCGCGGAGATCAAGGCCCAGCTCGACTCCTCCGGGGAGGTCGAACTGGACGTCGACGGCCAGGTCGTCGTCCTCGAGCCGGACGCGCTGGAGGTCAGGGAGGAACTCCGGGCCGAAGGCGGCGAGGAGGTCGAGGTGCTGGAGACCGACGACGCGACGGTGCTCGTCTTCCCCTGATAGTGATTGTTGCGAGCCATTCCGGTATCGACCGCCCGATGTCGGGCGATCGAACCGGTAAACAGTCGTAACAATCACTATGAGACGGACGGCTGTCACCGACCGCCGGTCGTCCTGTCCGGCTCCGCGAGCGACGGGGTGACAACCGTGCTCGTGAGGCCGGTCGGTCCTCCGATCAGTTCCCGAGCGCACGAGCCGTCGCCGCTGCGCCGGCCTCGACGTCGACGTCGGCACCCTCGTCGGCGAGGACGGAGCCGAACGCGGAGACGAAGCCCGCGGCCTTCGCCGGGCGTGCGGAGTGGCCCATGCAGCCGACCCGGAATATCTCGCCCGAGAGGTCGCCGAGACCGCCGACGATCTCGATGCCGTGCTCGGAGAGCAGCCGCGAGATGACCCTGCCGTCGTCGACGCCCTCGGGGACGGAGACCGGGTTGAGCGTCGGCAGCCAGTTCTCCTCGCTCACGTTCAGCGAGAGCCCCATCGCCTCGACGCCGGCTTTCATCGCGCCGGCGACGCGACGGTGGCGCGCCCAGGTCTCCTCGATCCCCTCCTCAGCGAGCATCCGGAGCGACTCCCGGAGCGCGTAGGTGGTCGAGACCGGACCGGTGTGATGGTAGGCTCGCTCGTCGCCCCAGTACTCCCAGACCCCCTCCAGGTCGAGGTACCACGACCGGACGGGCGTCTCGCGCGAGCGGACCTTCTCCATCGCCCGATCGGAAACCGTGATGGGACTCGCGCCGGGGGGCGCCGAGAGACACTTCTGCGAGCCGGAGTAGACCACGTCGACGCCCCACTCGTCGGTGTGGAACTCCACGCCGCCGAGCGACGCGACCGTGTCCGCGACCGCGTAGGCGTCGTGGTCGTGTGCGATCCGGGTCAGTTCGGCGACGTCGGGCTGGCGGACGCCCGTGCTCGTCTCGCCGTGGACGAAGCCGAACACCGCGGGTCGATGCTCCTCGAAGGCGGCCTCGACGTCGGCCGGGTCGAGCGGCTCGCCCCAGGGCGCCTCTACCTTCCTGACCTCGCCGCCGGCACGGGCGGCGACCTGCCCCATCCGGTCGCCGAAGTAGCCGTTGTCCGGCACCAGGACGGTCTCGCCGGGCTCGACGAGGTTCGCGAACGCGGTCTCCATCGCGGCCGAGCCGGTCCCGCTGACCGCGAGCGTGTGTTCGTTGTCTGTGTCGAAGAGGTAGCGAAGTCCCTCCTGGACGTCGTCCATCACGTCGACGTAGAAGTCGTCGAGGTAGCCGACCAGCGGGGTCGCCATCGACCGGAGCACGCGCGGGTGGACGTCGCTCGGGCCGGGGCCCATGAGCGTTCGATCCGGTGGGACGAGTTCGCCGATCTCGGGTGTCTCCCTCATGTCCCGACCCAGCGCCGGCGAAGGGCAAAACACCTCCGACACGCGTTCCGGGAACGGGGCGGACCGCGGTCCTTTTCCCGGCGACGGGAGCACGAGGGACATGGACCCACGGGTACGCGAACACGCCGAGGTACTGGTCGACTGGAGCGCACGGGTCGAACACGGGGACAGCGTCGTGCTGAGCGTCGCCGAGGGTGCTCACGACCTCGCCGTCGCGGTCGCCGCGGTGCTCGGCGAGCGGGGTGCGACCCTCCTCGCCACGTACGACTCCGACGAGGTGCTCCGGGCGTATCTCACGAGCCACGACGGCGAGTTCGAGGCGGATCCCGCCCACGAGCTGGGGCTGCTCGAGAACGCCGACGTCACCCTCCGTCTCGGCGGCGGGCGGAACACGTCCGCGATGGCCGATCTCCCCGGCGAGACGCGACAGGCCTACAGCCGGGCGCGCGAGGGCCTGCGCGAGGCACGCATGGCGACCGACTGGGTCTCGACCGTCCACCCCACGCGCTCGCTCGCCCAGCAGGCCGGGATGGCCACCGAGGAGTACCGGGAGTTCGCCTACAACGCGATCCTGCGCGACTGGGAGGCGCTCGCCGACGAGATGGCCGAGACGAAACGGATCCTCGACGAGGGGAGCGAGGTCAGGATCGAGAAGGAGAAGACGGACCTCACGATGTCCATCGAGGGTCGGACGGCGGTCAACAGCGCCGCGTCGGTCGTCTACGACTCGCACAACCTCCCTTCGGGAGAGGTGTTCACCGCACCGTACGACACGGAGGGCGAGGTCTTCTTCGACGTACCGATGACGATCAACGGCAAGCGGCTACAGGACGTCTCGCTCGCGTTCGAGGGGGGCGAGGTCGTGGAGTACTCCGCCGGAGCGAACGAGGAGGAACTGACGACGATCCTCGAGACCGACGACGGCGCACGACGGCTCGGCGAACTCGGCATCGGAATGAACCGCGGGATCGACCGCTTTACCGACAACGTCCTCTTCGACGAGAAGATGGGCGACACGGTGCACCTCGCCGTTGGTAGAGCGTACGACGCCTGCCTCCCCGAGGGCGAGGAGGGCAACCAGTCGGCCGTTCACGTGGACATGATCACCGACATGAGCGAGGACTCGGTACTCGAAGTCGACGGCGAGGTCGTCCAGCGGAACGGCACCTTCCGGTGGGA
>SKXI01000477.1 GCA_007128515.1 Halococcaceae archaeon
CCGACGGTCACGAACGGGAAGCCGTCGTCGTCGGTCGGTTCGGTGACCGAGACCGGGAGCTGGTAGGTGTCGGAGAGCTGTCTCTCGCCGCGGTCGTTCGCGTACTGGAAGTCGATCGAGGCGGGGTACTCCTTCGCCATCGCGCCGCCCTCGGCGTCGATCGTGAACCGAAGCGTCTCGGTCTCGCCCGGGGCGATCTCGGAGACGAACGCCTCGTCGTCCGACTCGGAGAGCGGGCTGTCGGCGAAGATCCGGGCGTTCACGTCGCTCACGGTGTACTCGCGCTCGTTCGTGACGTTCACCTCGAACGTGGTCGAGCCGCCGGCCTCGACGGTGTTGCTCACCGGTTCGACGGAGAACTCCTCGTCGTCGGGTGCGACCTCGACGATCGCGCTGGCCTCGTCGTAGAGGTAGCGGTCCCCGGCCTGGTTTCGGTACTCGACGCCGAACTCCGCGAAGCGCGTCCCGGCGTGCTCGGAGCCGCCGACGCTGACGTCGAACTCGACGTCGACGGACTCGCCCGGTTCGAGCGCGACGACCGCGTACTCCGCCTCCTCGAGCCCGAGCGTTCCCGTCTCGGAGGTCGCGGTCACGACGACGTCCTCGACGGGGTTCGGCCCCTGGTTCGTGAGCGTTCCCGTGACCGTCCCCTCGTCGCCCACCCGGAGCGTGCTCTCGACGTCGTCGACCGAGAACGACTGGGCACCGGACGGCGCGACGCCCACCGAGAGCGGGTTACCCTCCTGCGTCGCGCCCGTCTCGTCCTCGTACTCGGTCGCGATACGGACGTCGTAGGGCTGTGCGGTTCCCTCGGGTGCGACCTCAACGTCGTACTCGAGCGCGGTCGACTCACCGGGAGCGAGGTCCCCTGCACTTCGTGTCGCCTCCGCGTCGCCCTCGATCAGGAACTGTCCGCTGGTCGAGGTGGCAGTGATCCGCGCGGCGTTCGCCGTCTCGGAACCGACGTTCGTCACGTCGACCGTCATCGTCCCGGACTCGCCCACCGCGGCGTCGGTCGTCGCGCCCGTCACCTCGAACCGGGCCGACTCGTCGACGGTGAACTCCACGTCCCTCGTGATCGTCTCGCTCTCCCCGTCGTCGACGTACTCGATCGTCGCCTCCAGCACGTAGGTCCCGGGATCGGCGTCCCGGTCCACGTCGACCTGGAACGTCGCGGGGCTCACCGCGGTCGGCTCGACGGTCCCGATCGCGGTCCCTCCGGTCCGGACGTCGATGGGCGCGCCGCCGGCGTCGAGTGAGACCGACGCCGACTCCATCGGCGCGGTGCCGTTGTTGAGGATCTGTACCTCGGTCTCGACCGGGTCGCCGGGCGCGCCCGACGCCGCGGGCGCGAACACGGCCGCGTCCGGTTCCGGGGCATCCTCGTCGTCGACGGTGAACTCGACCTCCTGCGTGAACGTCTCCCTATCCCCGTCGTCGGTGTACTCGACGATCACGTCGAGCGTGTACTCGCCGGGATCCGCGTCGTCGTCGACCGTGAGGACCGTCGGCGCGGTGGCGACCCCGCCCGGTTCGACGGGTCCGACGGCCGTCTCGCCGGTCTCGACGGTGACCGGTGCGTCACCCGGGTCCACGGAGACCGACGTCCCGGCCATGATGCCGCTCCCCTCGTTGACGATCTGGAGTTCGGACTCGACCGTCTCGCCGGGTGCGCCGGAGTTCGTCGGCGCGAACACCGCGGGCTCGGCCGCCAGCACGACGCCGGCCCCGCCCACGACGAGAACGAGGAGAGAGAGCGCGACGAGGACGTGTCCGTGCCTCACGCGACCACCCGATCGGCGGGGACGAACTGGAGAGCCATCGTTTGTGGGGTATGACGGCCGCGATCGCATAATCGTTGTCATTCTCCTACAAACAGCTTGTCAGTGCGGCTCGCGCCGTCGATCCGATCCGCCCGCGGCCATCGTACCGAGATGCGGTGATAATCGGACGACGGTTCGGACCCGTCTCCCACCGGCCGGATCGATACGGGCGAAGACGTGACCGAAACGGCTATCCTCCCGCTCCGGTAGCCCTCGGGGACGACTGCTGAACACGGTCCAGCGGTGATTCACCCATGACACGAGACGACGACCGGTTCCACGAGGCCCGATCCGAGACGCTCGCCGTCGGGGCGGCCGAGAACGCGACGCGCCCCCACGGGAGCGAAACGAGCGACGTCGTCCCGTCGATACACCTCTCGACCACCTTCGAGTGGGCGAGCGGGGACGGTGCCGACGGATTCGCCTACTCGCGCGAGGGCAACCCGACGCGGGCGGCCCTCGAGGGGCGGTTGGCCCGCCTCGAAGGCGGCGAGCACGGGCTGGCGTTCGCCTCGGGGATGGCCGCCATCTCGACGACGGTGCTGTCGCTGGTCCCGCCCGGCGGCCACATCGTCTCGTCGGATTCGATCTACAGCGGGACCGAGAGACTGCTCACGGAGCTGGTCGCCGGCCACCTCGGCGTCGACGTCGAGTTCGTCGACGCCCGCGAGCCCGAGAACGTCGCCGCGGCGGTCGACTCGGAGACCGACCTGATCTGGGTCGAGACGCCGACGAACCCGCTGATCCGGCTGTGTGACGTCCGCTCGATAGCCGACGTCGCCGACGACCACGGCGTCCCGTTCGGGGTCGACAGCACCTTTGCGAGCCCCTACTTCCAGGCCCCGCTCGAACTCGGTGCCGACGTCGTCGTCCACAGCACCACCAAGTACCGCAACGGGCACTCCGACTCGACCGGCGGTGCCGTCGTCACCGACGACGACGAGCTCTTCGAGAACCTCGCGTTCTTCCAGCGGGTCGGACTCGGAAACACCCTCTCGCCGTTCGACTGCTACCTCGTCGCGCGGGGCATCAAGACGCTGCCGGCACGGATGGACCACCACGAGGGGAACGCGACGGCGGTCGCCCGCCTCCTCGAGGGACACGACCGGGTCGCCCGCGTTCGCTACCCGGGCCTCGAGAGCCACCCGCAACACGACCTCGCGGCCGAGCAGATGTCGGGCTACGGCGGGACCCTCTCCTTCGAGTTCGACGGCACGCTCGCCGAGATCGAAGCGTTCGTCGACGGCCTCGAGATATTCACTCCCGGAGCGAGCCTCGGCGGCGTCGAGAG
>SKXI01000161.1 GCA_007128515.1 Halococcaceae archaeon
ACCCGGTCGTACCACTCCTGGTACGCCTCGGTCCGTTTGAGGTCGTCCATGTAGACGGTCATCGCCTCGGTGAACTCCTCGTCGTACTCGTAGTCCTCGGCGCGGGGCTGGCGGCCGATCTCGTCGGCGAGTGAGTCCTCGATCTCCGTGTCCCGGATCATGTGCCGGTAGCCGAAGAGGGCGGCCTTTCGGACCATCCCGGGAAACGGCGTGTGAAACGGGATGTAAGCGAAGTCGTCGGGGTGTGTCCGGCCGACCATCGACTCGTAGTCCTCGAGCGCCTCGCGCATGCGGGCGAGGTAGACCTGCACCGAGCGCTTGCCGTCCACCGACGGGAACTGCTGGTTCGGCTTGAGGAAGTCCGTCTCGTCGGCGCTCCCGTAGCCCTGTTCGGTCGAGAGGCTCACGATGTCGGGTTCCTCGTCGATCAGCATCGCCACCGCGCCGGCGCCCTGTGTCGCCTCGCCAGGGTCGTTCCGGGCGTAGAGAGCGGTGTCGGTGGCGATCACGAGCGCCGCCAGGTCCCGGTTTCTCCCCGCTTTGATCCAGTTGTACGCGTCGTCGATCGACTGCGTCCCGGCGACGCAGGCGAACTTCCGCTCGCCCTTGTTCGCGTGGTGGAAATCGCCCTCGAACACCTTCTCGAGACAGCCGGCGATGTAGGTGGAGACGGGTTTCGAGTGGTCGAACGCGCTCTCGGTCGCGACGTCGATCCGGCCGATGTCCTCCGGGACGAGCCCCTCCCGGCGCATCAGTTCGTAGGCGGCGTTCGCCCCCATCGTCACGATGTCCTCGTAGACGTCGGGCAACGAACTCGCGTAGAGACCCAGGCCCTTGGTGTACTTCTCCGGGTCGTCGCCTTTCACGGGCGCGAACTCCCCCGGGAGGTCGAGCCGAAGCTTGCCAGTACGTATCTCGATCGCGTCGATGCCGACCTCGGTCATAGTTCGAACAGCGCGTCGTCGCTATATCTGTCTGTCGATAGATCCTTCGACACACGTCGAAACACGACCGCTACTCCTCCTCGATGACTTCCGGGTCGCGCACGGCGCTCTGGAGGCTGTCGAGGCCGTTGACCCACTCGGTGACCAGTCCGTACTCGAACTCGCCGAGCGTCTCGAAGTCGAGGTCCTCGCCGTCGATGATCAGGGTGCCCGCCTGGACGCAGTAGGCGAGCGCGGCGTCGAACTCCTCTTCTGCCTCGGCATCGGCGGCTGCCTGGACGTAGGCGTGGGGCTCGCCCTCCTCGACGGGCCCGGCGGCGACGAACTCCTCGGCGGCGGCGAAGACACAGAGCAGGCTGGTCTGCACGCCGTCGATCAGGAACGCCGTCTCCTCGTCCTCGATTTCGGGTTCGGCCAGGACGATCTCGCGGATCTCCCCGAGTTCCTCCATCGCCTCCTCGTCGTCGAGGGTGCCCTCCTCGTGGGCCGACAGCACCTTCGCGACCGCGATGGCGGCGTCGTCCTGGAGGTTCAACAGGAGCCGCGCCGACCCCTCGTCCTCGGGATCCAGCTCCTCGTCCTCGATCCGGTCGATCCAGTTCTGCCACCGCTCTTCCGAATAGAACGCCTCCGGTGGTGTGCTCATAGGAGAGGAGAGCGGACGTGGCGTCAAAGTCCTTTCTCTACGCGAGTTCGGCCCACGTATCGATATCGTAGAGCCGTCTCGGGGTCTCGACGTGGGCCGTCTCGATCCCAGCCTCGTAGCCCTCCTCGCGCAGCCACTCGACCCTGCGGGGGACCGTCTTCGGACCGAGCACCGCCCCGGGACGGTCCGGGTCGTCGATGAAGTCCGTCTCCATCAGGAACGGCTCACCACCCTCCGCCGCCCGTCGGAGCTCCTCCCTCCGGCTGATCACGCTCGGCGTCGGTCCCTCGAGCCGACCGCCCGCGAAGTGTTTCACGACCTTCTCGCGCGCGAGTCCCCGCTCGTCCGCCCAGTCGGTGATCTCCGTGAGGTCCTCGCTCGACTCGGTGTGCAGTTGAACGACGCAGTCGCGTTCGGCCCCGCGCGCGAGCGCGTGCCGTAACACCTCGTTCGAGGCCTCCCACACCTCCTCGCTCACCTCGTAGTGTGGCCGCCCGGACTTGAGCGCGAGCGCCCGTCCCGACTCGACGTACGCCGCGGCGAGGTCGATCCCCTCGCACATCACCTCGCGGGCCTCCTCGGGCGTCGATCCCGCGTCCACGAGTTGATAGACGAGGGCGGGGTGGACCCCGAGGACCGGCCACGCACGTCCGGGGAGGACGGCGGTCGCGCGCTCGACGACCGAGACCGTCGTCTCGAAGACCGGCTCGAAGGAGTCCCTCCCCGTCGGGAGGTCACCGAGGTGCCAGGAGGGTTTGTTCACGACGAGGAGGTGCGTCCCGCCCGCGCGGGCGAACTCCTTCACCGCCTCGATCCCGCGACCGTGGACCGGATCGAGGTGGAGGTGGTTGTCGAGGACCGGCGTCTCGAACTCGCTCATGACCTCTCTCGGACTGCGCCGCTGAAAAGCGCTCTCACTCGCCGAGGGTGAACGCCTCGCCAGCGGCGTTCGCGAGCGCGTCCGATCGGCCGTGCAGTCCCGGCGCGACCGCGACCGTCTCGACGCCTCTGCGGGCGGCGAGTTCGACGACGGGTTTGAAATCGGTGTCCCTCGAGACGACGACCAGCACCTCGAACGCCTCCTCACAGACCAGTTCGGTCGCGTCGATCGCCAGCCTGACGTCGACGTCCCCACTCGTGATCACGACCTCGAAGCCGCGCGCCTCGCCCGCCTGTATCAGCCCCGGCGTCGCGTGTTCGTCGAGGTAGAGCCGGGTGACCGAGAGCGCCCCGAAACGCTCCGCGGCCGCCCGCACGTCGTCCAAGTCGACGTCGAACTCCTCCCTGAGGACGTTCGGGCCGTCGACGAACAGGCCGACGCGCTGGGCTCGGTCGCGGTCGATCGCTCGCTCCAGAAACCGCTTCATACCGCCCTCTGTCCGTTCGTCGCCGAAAGCCCATCGGATCTCCCGCAGATCGATCGATGGCGTCTTCGGCTCTCGCTGGAGCCGCCGACCTCGAGCGCTCGGAGCGTGACGCCGACGACGCGGATCGCTTCGCGATGGTGGATCCCCGGTCCGA